>CAYLSP010000199.1:0-3537 GCA_964385935.1 uncultured Defluviitaleaceae bacterium | reverse complement strand
AGGGGGCATTAAGCCGGATTCTTGATACTGATATGGCGGCAGAAATGACCAATTATACCCAGCTTAGCATCATATCACAGGCGGGCACTTCTATTCTTGCTCAGGCGAACCAGCGTCCGCAACAGATTTTACAGCTTTTGGGATAAAAATTCACAGCACTTGATTAGATCGCTATAATTGGAGGTATTTGATGAAAAGTGACGAAGCATACAAAAAGGCCATAGAAACGGCAACTCCACTTGGCCTTGTAATTATTAACTACAATCTTTTGCTGAAATATATTCATTTGTCAAAGCGACATTGTGAGTCGGAAGAGCGTGAAGAATTTAAAGAAACAATAAAGAAGGCTAGAGAATTTCTTAACCTTCTTATGTCCACGCTAGACATGGATTATGAAGTATCAAAGCATATGATGTCCCTTTATCTATACGCAAACAAACTGCTTATTCAGGCGGAAATCTCTTTCAGATATGATATTATCTGCGAGGCTTGTGACATATTAGGCTCACTTTTAGACTGCTTCAAGCTCATAACTAAGAGCGATATAGAAAAGGAGCTTATTGAACAGCACTATTTAGAACAATTCCAAAATTGACAAAAAACCGCCCCTACAGAATATCTCTAGGGGCGGTTCGTTATAAAGTTTATTATGGGCGGGTCGGGAAAATATCAAGTCTTGTTATAAAGAAACCTTGTTGTCCGTTATCATTTTCCACTAACGTAAAGTTGCAAGCCCCCATAACGTTAATTGTGATCTCTTCTTGATAAAATTCTGCAAAACTTGCTTCATAGATGACACTTCTGTCACCTTCTGCTTCAAAATTTAAAGTACAGTCCAATACATTGCAGACAAGATTAATTTCGTCTAAATCACCCCAAATGTTTAAAACAGAAGCGAATCTGTTTTTGTCAATCTCTTCGGGCTGTCTTACATAATAAAGACCGTCTTCAAAATAATAATCCGGCGAATTTACGCCATGTGAGAAGTCTGTTATATTAAAATATTTTAGAAGTATTGCATCAACAGCTTCTTTTGAAACGACAAATTTTAAATCAGGAAGATTTTCAGGGGTTTTTTCCGCTTCTTTAAACTCCTCGGGAGTCTCTCTGTAGACCCTTGCTACGGCAAATCTCAAAAGCTCCATTCCATCTATGTTTTCGCTGTCGTACATAACGAAACTTTCCTCTACAAAGGCGCTCATGAATATGTTGAGTTCTTTTTGAAGCTCTTTTTTCAGTTCAACCTTATGAAGCAGGCTGTCAGAATCAACATTATCCAGAGGTTCGGGAGAGGTAGTAGGCGTTGGTGAAGCGCTAATTGTAGGCTCTGGGGTTGGTGTTGGAGTTGGGCTTTCGGAGGGCTGTTCAGAGCATGATGACATAGAAATCATTATAATTGCCAGCATCACAGCTGTTGCTTTTAACATGTGTTTCATTTAACCATCCTTTCAGATCAAATTATTTGAATCGTTCTTTAAAAACGGATTGGGGTAATGTATAGACAGAAATTTAGTGATTTTATTTGTATTATTAACCCAGTTATGATCCAGATTCGAGTGGATTTGCACACTGTCGCCGGGATACAGAGTATGTTCTAAGCCGTCTATATCAATAGTAAGAATCCCCTCAAGCACATAAACGAACTCTTCGCCCTCATGGTTATAGTTTATTTTTTCTTCAGTATCCCATTCCTTCGAGGGCAAAATCTCAAAAATTCTTGGGAGGAAGGAAAAATCCTGAATATTGTTGCTTAAAATATACTGCAACATTTGAGGGTTTATTTGATCAAACTGCTGACTATGCCGTCTGACCACCCTTTCATTAGCTTTTGATGAACTTTCAAAAAAGCTTGATAATTCAATGTCTAAAATAGCAGCGACTTTAGCAAGGGAATCTATGGCTATTGTGGACATGCCGCGCTCCAACTGTGACAGGAATCCTATTGACAGCCCTGTTTCCTCGCTGAGCTGTTTCAAAGTATATTTCTTTTTTGTCCTTAATTTTTTAATTTTCATCCCCACAGCTGCATTATGGTTCATCATGTTTCAACTCCTAAAGATATGTTTACATGGATAAGTATTTTCAAGCCTATCGTTGTGGCGAACTCTGTTCGCCCGCCTTCTCTTTCATAACCGTTTTGTCGATTATAAGCCCAAGTTCATTAAGCTGTTTATCTGAAACGGCGTATGGCGCGCTTGTAAGCGGGCAAGACGCGTCCTTAACTTTCGGGAACGCGATAACGTCTCTGATGCTTCCGCCTGTTATATGCATAACAATTCTATCAAGACCGAAGGCAATTCCTCCATGAGGCGGCGCGCCGTATTTAAACGCATCAAGCAAATGTGAAAACTGACTGTATGCCTCTTCCATAGTGAAATTAAGGGCTTTAAACATTTTCTCCTGAACATCTCTGCGATAAATTCTGATTGAGCCGCCACCAAGCTCCGTTCCGTTCAACGTAAGGTCATAGGCCTTTGCCCGCATTTTAATTGGTTCTGTTTCAAACAGCGGCAAATCCTCGTCCATTGGGGAAGTGAATGGGTGGTGTTTTGCATAAAGCCTGTTGTCCTCTTCTGAATATTCAAAAAGTGGGAACTCCGTAACCCATAAGAAGCGGTAGTCCTTTTCATCTGTCAAATTTTCGCGCTTAGAAATTTCAAGGCGAACTGCGCCTAAAGCGTCGAATACGATTTCGTTCTTATCGGCGCATATTAAAATCAAGTCGCCGGGTTTTCCGGAAAAAGCCTCAACAATTTCAGAAAGTTTTTCTTCTGAGAAGAATTTTGATATAGTTGTTTTAAGCTCGCCATTTTCTGAAATAGAAATCCAGGCAAGACCCTTTGCCCTAAATCCTTTTGCCACGTCTATAAGCGAATCAATTTGTTTTCTTGGATAATTCCCGCATTTTTCAGCGTTTATACCTCTGACGGAACCGCCGGCATCTAAAGCGCTCTGGAATACGCCGAACTCAGAGCCTGCGACTATATCAGAAATATTTTTAAGCTCCATTCCAAAGCGAATGTCGGGCTTGTCCGAACCGAATCTTTCCATAGCCTCAGAATACGGCATTCTCTGGATAGGAAGCTGAACGTCAATACCGATAGCTTCTTTAAATATTTTCTGGATAAGTTTTTCGTTCATTTCGATTACGTCGTCCTGATCAACAAAGGACATCTCAATATCAATCTGAGTAAACTCCGGCTGTCTGTCCGCTCTTAAATCCTCGTCGCGGAAGCATTTGACAATCTGGAAATACCTGTCAAACCCGGACACCATAAGAAGCTGTTTAAAAATCTGGGGCGATTGGGGAAGGGCATAGAAAGAGCCGGGATAAATTCTGCTTGGCACTAAATAGTCCCTTGCGCCTTCAGGACTGCTGTTTGTAAGCATCGGAGTCTCGATTTCAGTAAAGCACTCGCTTGTTAAAAATTCTCTTGTAGTTTGCGCCACTTTATGCCTTATTCTCAAATTTTCTTGAAGCTGTGGACGGCGCAAATCAAGGTATCTGTATTTAAGTCTTAAATCTTCTTTAACGCC
>CAYLSP010000198.1:0-3552 GCA_964385935.1 uncultured Defluviitaleaceae bacterium | reverse complement strand
TATCTTCGACGGGCTGAAAATGGTGTCAGCGGCGGCTTTGCCAAACATGTGGGAAAGAACCGTCAGTGTTTATTCCATATCAAAGGGCATGGCCTTATCGGGTTTTCGCGTGGGTTACATAGTGGCTTCGGATGTGGTTATGAATGTGCTTTATGGCTGTGCGGTTAATGTTATCGGCGCGACTTCGACAGCCTTCCAGAGAGCGGCTCTTGCCGCCTTTGAGGACATGAGCTTCATGAACAAATTCGGGGAAATATTCGATAGACGGCGCAAAGTGGTTTACGAGATGATGAATTCCGTTGAAGGCGTGTCCATGGAAATGCCCCAGAGCGGGTTCTTGAGCTGGATTGATGTGTCAAAACTCGGAAGCTCTGATTTTATCGTGAACTATTTGATAGAAAACGCAAAGGTGTATGTAAATAGCGGAACGCCTTATGGCAGTAAAGGGGAAGGTTTCATAAGACTGTCCCATGGCGCATATCTCGATGATGAAAGGATTTATGGGGCTATTGGGCGCATCAGGGACGCGCTTGTTAAGCTGGGAAATAAATAAACTCTAAATTTAGGGGCTTCTCGTTTTTTTCTGAGCGAGTAGCCCTTTTTTATTGAAAAGTTTCATTAGTCCCAACTTGACTGATAGATATTAGTAGAGTATAATCTAATTAAAGATTATTTTAAATAGGTGATACTATGGGAATAACAGATATGTTTAAGGCGTTGGCAGACCCTTTAAGGAGGAATATTCTGCTGATGCTAAGAGACGAGAGGAAAACAGCGGGAGACATAGCTCAAAATTTAGGTATTTCTGCTGCGGCGTTGTCCTACCATCTGAAGCTCTTAAAAAGCGCCGACTTAGTCGCCGAATTTAAGCACAAGAACTTTGTCTATTACGAACTGAACACAACAATATTTCAAGATCTGATAATTTGGATAAATCAATTTGGAGGTGAGTTGGATGAAAAAAAGGATTCTCTGGGGAGTGACATTGTTGCCGACATTGGTAACAGCCATTGTGATTCAGTTCATGGAGGACAAGATTCCTTTGCACTATAACGCTGTGGGAAATATTGACCGATGGGGATCAAAATATGAAAGTTTTGTATTTCCGGCGATAATCATAATAGTCACATTGTTTTGGGGCCTGTTTTTGAGGTATTTCAAAAAGAAACAAATCACGGAAACCGACGAAAAAGCGGTCAATGAAGCCAGAATGAATGAAAAGGTCATATATCTCATCGCCCTGGGAATGGCCCTAATGTTTGGGATAAAGCACTATTTCATCATGTTTTCTTCATACTTGGAAACGAAGAACCAGATGAGCACTATGGCGATTGACATAAACATGGTCACAAACATCATGATTGCGCTGTTTATGATTATTATCGGAAACTTCCTGCCTAAAGCAAGATTAAACTCAGTTGTAGGCATAAGAACGGTTTGGAGTATGAAAAACGACAAGACATGGGCGAAAACCAACCGCTTGAGTGGCATTATCCTCATAATTTCCGGCCTTCTGATAATCATCGAAACCATTCTCATTGGTGGGTTGATATCAACCTTTATTATGGTGGGTATTTTGCTGCTTGCCACCATCACAGCGGCTGTGTTATCCTATAAAGTTGCAAGTAACCAAGCCGAATAATACTATAAAAACCCTGTACTCAAATCGGATGTTCAAGAGGGTACAGGGTTTTTTATTTAGGAATATAAAGTCCTAAGCAATGATTTATGTAGTTTACTCGGTATCTCTTATAAAGTTTTGCATATCCAAATAAAATGGCTCAAAACTTTCAGGGCATTGTCTACGAATTACCTCTATATCTATTTTATTGGCGATTTCTGTAAAAGTATCTGCATTTGCTTTCATATTGAATTGTTGTAGAATCTTCCTTATGTAATTCTTTGGATGGTTTGGACTATCAGGATCTCTAGGCAAATTCTCAGGATTTTTAGGCAAAGAAGGGTTAACCGGGATTTTCGGAAACGAACCCGGGCATGACAAAAGCCAACTTTCCGTCATATGCTTTGGAATAACAGCTATACACTTCATACCGCCAGCTATAGCCACAGAAAAATATGACTCCACTTGATTACGCATGTTAAGATAACCATTATAATCCTCATCCCGATGATATACGATATGAGTGCAATTATTATCTTTAGCCACTTGCGCTAAAGCACGGGACTTTTTCATTACAGCGCTTTCAATCTTTCGTTTGCTAAACAATGAAATAGATTTTTTTATTCTTGAACTAGGGATAACTATAAAATTTAATGAAACATTATTTACACATCTTTCAATTAATACTTGTAAAACGCCTTCTTGGCGGATATAGTATCCATCTTGAAAGATATTATGGCCATGTTCCGTTACGCCTTCACTGCATAGTAATACGTTAATCATTGTTATCCTCCTGATTAGACAGGCGTTCAACAATTTCGTCTTTTGAATAATGGAACCATGCTTCCCCAGGGTTAAGGAATTCGAGGGTTTCTTTCATACTATTTGTATCAAATAGCGGCCTTGCGCTAATTTTTCCATAGGGATCACGCCATATAAACATAATGTTCTCACTATCCACATAGTTAACCATGATTGGGCTGTGGCTCGTTATGATGAATTGGCGATTATGGGAAGAAGCAGATTTTTGAAAACCTTGAATCAGTTTTTCGGCTAAATTCGGATTGATACCATCTTCGATTTCGTCCAATAAAACAAATCCTTCTGGTATTTTATTTCTTTTGTACTCACAGTCGATAAGAACAGTGCATAGACCTATTATCCTGAGCGTTCCGTCGCTGATATAACGTGTCTTGACCTTAACAGACCGGTTTTCCCATATTTCTTCGATAAACATTTCCAGCCAGCCTGGTTGCCCTTTAGTTGTTGTGGTTATAACCACATCATATCCGATGAACTCGGAAACCATTTTATTAAGTTTATTTTTGAGAGTGGAATTCATCCCGTGTATATAAGCGGCAAGTTTTTCGCCACCCATCCCTATACCTGAAACCTTTCCTCTGCTACCACTACGCATTCTCTCGGGCGAGAGCAATTCAAAGCTGGAAGATGAGGTTAAAAACATTTTTAAATTTCTAAGAGCCCTTTCTCGGTCAGACTCTAAACCTGCATCCACGATTTTAAGAGCCGAAGACTTTAAATATATTCCGGAAAAATTAAAGGGTCGATCTTCGGCTTTCAAGCCAGAAGACAGGTAACATTCAGAAGTGTTGCAATCAACAATGCTCTCATTGATTAGCCATTTGCCTTGATCAAATGATATTGAAATATTCCAGATAACTTCGGCGAATTCGAGATCAATACGAGATATAAAGGAAATAGGTTGGTCTTTTGAAGAAAATTGAGACTTTATTTCGTCAAAAGACCAGCCTCTATCTCTTAGGTATTCGTCAATGTCCCGTGATACAATTGAACATAGAAAATCAAGTGACTGTAAAATGGTACTTTTTCCGCAAGAATTTTCCCCAATCAAAACTGTAAAGGGTGTAAGTTTTATTGTTAAGTCAGTTATAGCTTTAAAATTCTTTATA
>CAYLSP010000197.1:0-3569 GCA_964385935.1 uncultured Defluviitaleaceae bacterium | reverse complement strand
TTTAATTTGAGTAATTTAAAAAAGCTTTTCAATTATTTCTAATTTTCTGATTTATTCGTATAAAATGAAATTACGCTCAATGCCAGGAACTTCAAGCAAGTTCAGAAGGTCAGAAAGTTCTAGAGCATTAAAGTTCTTAGCAAAACCGAGCCCATAGCGCCCAATTTCAAGAGAGCGGATAGCCTTTTGTAAAGCCTCTTTATAAGTTTTACCAATGCTCATGACTTCGCCGACGGCCTTCATTTGTGTACCTAATCGGTCGTCTGCGTCTTTAAATTTTTCAAAGGCCCATCTGGGGAATTTTATTACAACATAATCACCGTATGGTGTATATTTATCTAAAGTACCGCAACGCCAATAGGGAATTTCGTCAAGAGTGACGCCTACAGCTAGCAGTGAGGAAATATATGCGATAGGGAAGCCGGTGGCTTTTGAAGCGAGTGCTGAAGAGCGGGAAGTGCGCGGATTAATTTCTATAACGACAATTCTGTCATCTTTAGGATTATAAGCGAATTGGCAATTACAGCCGCCTATTACCTCAATAGATTCAACAATTGAGTAGGCCTGCTTTTGTAATCTTTGTTGAACGTCTTCGCTGACGTTAAGCATAGGAGCGGCGCAGAAGGAATCGCCTGTGTGAACACCCATAGGGTCAATATTTTCAATAAAGCAAACTGTAATAATCTGATTTTTGCTGTCTCTGACAACTTCGAGTTCTAATTCTTCCCAGCCGATTACTGACTCTTCTACAAGAACCTGTCCAACCATGGAAGCTGCTATACCACGGGAAGTAACTGTTTTAAGTTCCTCCATGTTATAAACAATTCCGCCGCCTGTTCCGCCCATTGTGTAAGCAGGTCTTATAACACAGGGGAAACCAAGTTTTTCGGCGATTTGTTCAGCTTCTGAAACAGAATAAGCGGGCTCTGAAATCGGCATTTCAATCCCTAATTTAGCCATTGTTTCTTTAAATTGAATACGATCTTCGCCCCGTTCAATAGCGTCTAACTGAACGCCAATAATTTGAACGCCAAATTTATCTAAAACGCCGGATTTTGAAAGTTCGGAAGAAAGATTAAGTCCTGTCTGACCGCCAAGATTCGGAAGCAATGCGTCAGGTCTTTCTGTTTCAATAATTTCTGTAAGGCGTTTAAGGTTAAGAGGTTCAATATAGGTCACATCAGCCGTCTGGGGGTCTGTCATAATAGTTGCGGGATTAGAGTTAACAAGAACTGTTTCATATCCCATTTTTTTAAGCGCCTTGCAAGCCTGTGTCCCCGAATAGTCAAATTCACAAGCTTGTCCGATTACAATCGGCCCTGAACCGATTATTAAAATCTTTTTAATGTCGTCTCTTTTTGGCATACATAATCTCCTTCTTATTATATAACTTTAATACTATAAACCATACTTTTTCTTTAATCTTATGTCCTCTCCAAAAAACTTTAAAAGCGTGTAATTTCCCACTATCCTTGATGTCACCCTGTCTGAATATTGCGCCATAAGCTCAGTGTTTGACAGGTTTGTTGAAATAATTGTGGAGCGGGAGAAAAGAAGTCTTGTGTTAATTATGTTAAAGAGCTCGCTGTTTGTGACGATGCTCATAAACTCGGTTCCTAAATCGTCAATGATTAATAAGTCAACCTCCATCACAGTTGCAATGAAGTCGTCCGGTATATTGTCGCTTTCCTTGCGGTTAAAGCGCAAATCCTCAACCGTTTTAAAAAGCTGTGAGCTTGTTGAATAAAATACGGTGTGGCCGCTTTCTAAAATTTCTTTAGCTATACAGTTGCATAGAAATGTTTTTCCTGTTCCGCAAGTTCCTGATAGAAGTAAGTTTTTATGTACTTTATTGAAATCCTTTACAAAATTAAGGCATGTCATCCAAATCCATTTTATATTGGCCTTTGGGGAAACGCCGTGGCGCTCATTTACTTCGTCCGAATAATAGTTAAGGTCAAAGGTGTCAAAATTCTCGTTCTTAAATGTGTTGGAAAGATTGGCGCCCGAATAATACTGTTTTATCAGATTCTGTTTAAGGCAGTTGCATTTTTCGTTATCAATATAACCCGTGTCCTTACATTCGTTGCATCTGTAGACATCGGTCAAATATTTCTCAGGAAATCCGTTTTGTTTAAAAAGCGCGTCCCGTTCCTCTGTTAATTGGCGGCTTTTTTCTTTAAGAAAAAGGCTGATTTCGGTTCTGTCAGCCTTTTTCTGCATGATGTCTTTTGCCGCGTTAAGGCTTAGAGTGACCAGTTCATTATCAATTTCTTCTATTCTCGGACATTTTTTATAAACTTCCTTTTTGCGTTTTGAAAGGAGCGCGTCGGCCTCAAATCTGTATCTGTCATAAAGCCTCATTGTTTCTTTAAAAAAAGAAGTCAATTTATTCCACTCCCAGATCTTTCTTTATTTTTTGCATTTCAAGCTTTTCGATTGCGTCAAAATCCCACTCGCCCTGAGTGTAATTTATAAATCGGTTTTTAGTTGGGTTCTCCGTTTTTTCACGGCGGACTGTCTTTTTTGCAGATTCTTTTGATTCTTCTTTAAATTTCTCGTCTGCGGACTTTATATCGCCAACTTCCTTAACTCCGGAATCGAGCCATTGTTTTAATATCCTGTCGGCATAGTTGAATTTAACTTGTCCAGTGTTTAATAGAGTTCTGTCACAGGCTTCTAAAATAATGTCCATGGGGATTTCCCATTCTTTGAGCCATTTTCTCATATACTTCTGCTCAGTTTTTCCGGGAGTTCTTCTTTCAACGCCAAAGGCTCTTAGTATTTTTTTATAATCAGTATTAAAAAGCTTTATGTAATCCCGGGCCTGTTGAGGGGTTCTAATGTCCTCATCGTCCCAGTTTAGAGCAACTTTTTCAAGATACCTCATTCCATAATGACCGTTTTCGGCGCAATAGCTCAGCATAATTTCGATAACGTCCACAGGCAGTCTGTTCCATTCATAAAAACTCAGAATCATGTTTAAGTCGTTATAGCTTAGTGCCTTGCCTAAAATTTCCTCAGCGGATTTAAAAAGACGCATTATTTCATCTTCCCGCATATACCGCTCAATTTCGTTCTGAGTGTAAACTGGTCTTTGCTCAATGTCAATAATTTTTTTTGGTTTTGTATAAATTTTTGGCAGAGGTTCAGAGGGCTCTTTGGTTTTTACTGATAAGAAGGTGATTTTTGTAGTCCCGTCTGTTTCAGAAATCTCTATAAGCCCGGCATTTTCTAAATAGTCTAAGGCTTCTGACAAATCTTTTTCCGTTATGCCAAGAGCTTTTTTAAAACCGGCGAAAATCCCTGATTTAGCCTGACTTAGACCAAAAATATATACAAGCACAGCAACGTGGGGCGCGTCTGGCATATAATCTTCAATAAAAGCCTTTGGTATCGAAGTATATGTATCGCTTAAAGTCATATTATTTTCTAAAATAAGCTTTGTCAAGACGCCAAATTCCCCCCTTTAACTTATTATTCACTAATCCACAAACTAACATTCATATAACCACAAAACCTTAATCTCTAATGAGCAGTCATTATTTATATAATTTAATTCTTTATTT
>CAYLSP010000196.1:0-3583 GCA_964385935.1 uncultured Defluviitaleaceae bacterium | reverse complement strand
AAGAGCGTCGGAGCTTCTTAAAAATACCAAAAACTTTTCAGCGGTAGGTTTTTTCAATGTAACAAACGTAAATTTTCTTAGATTTTCCTTAATGCGATCCTTATCAACAATCATGTAGAACGATATAATAATCCCTATTGCCGCATTAAAAATTGTCATGGCGGCAGAGAAAGTTCCTGTTACAACCTGGCTTATGATATCGGGAAGTTGTGACAGAGTATCTACAAAGGGAGAAATCGCCATGTTAAGTAGCTGTGAAAAGGTATAGGATGTTGAAAACATTTCGTTAAATATACCGATTATTGAATCCACCCAATCAGCCCGAGGGGCAAGGTTATAGCCATCGTTTATTCTAACCATCAAATTCTGAATTGACATAATAAGAGAAACCGCTGAACTGTATATTTGCGGAAAGAGATCCTTAATAAGCCAGATCAGGAAAAATATTACTATAATATATGATAACGCCGCCGAAATGAAACGAAGCCACGGCATTTGTACATCCTTTTTTCTCACTTTGGTATAAAGCTTTCCCAAATATTTTTCGATAAATGACATAATGGGGTTTATAAAATAGGCCATGAAAAAGCCGAAAATAAATGGTGACAATATACTGGCAACCGCGTCTTTTATAGCTATGGTTTTTGTCCATAAATCGCTGGAATTATCAATAAATTTCCATATGAGAATTGATGCCCCTATTACGAAAAGCGTGTATAAGGCAGGTTTTAAGTATCTGGTATCAAACTTTGGCCCCTTAATAGAAAACACTCCTTATCAATCAATATAATAACTATATACTTGGGTGGTGTTGAAAAGATTAACGTTATAGTGTATAATGAAGAACAGACACGGCAGGAACAAACTTTTAGCCACCGTTCGTTACAGCGACAGATGCAGTAACTATTTCTACGCTAAAGTATATCACATAATTATTTTTTTGGATATATTATATTTTTACTATATTAAAATCTAATTTTTAAAAATCTTAAAGCATTTGCTCTTATCACTGAATCGTGGAGGTGAATCGGATTATGGAAAATCCAAACGGAATAATTAAGCGTGTATCATTAGATGAGCTACGTTCAGATATGGTAGTGGCAGATGATATCAGTACAAAGGACGGCCATATACTTATTAAAAGAAATACGATTCTGAATGAAACTAAGTTTAATCTATTGCTGGAAAATAACATAAAATATGTTTATGTTCAGGAAAAGTCAATTAATTTGGATAAGCCAGTGCTTTCCAATGTTCAGCAAAGTGCAAAAAGAATTCCTATAACAGAACAAAAAGAATTTAAAGAATTTGAAGAAATTTATTCCGAAAAGACGGACGAACTGAAAAAATCCCTTATTGCTATCGGTGAGGGTGAGCTAATTGATATTTCGACACTTTTTGAACTGACAGACGGCATTATGTCAAAAATGAAATGCAAAGGAGACGTTTTCAGCTATTTAAGCTTTTTGAAAACAAAGGATGAGCATACATTTTCCCATAGCAACAACGTTGCCCTTCTTTGTAATATTTTCTCTACATGGCTTGGTTATGATGAGGAACAATCTCTGATTTTAACTACTGCCGGTATTTTACACGACATTGGAAAAACTCAGGTTCCGCCAGAAATATTGAACAAGACAGGCCCTCTTACCGTTGAGGAATTCAATGAAATCAAAAAGCATACCCTTTATGGCTACAGGCTTTTAGAAAAGCGTCCCGACATCCCTCAGGATGTAAAGCTTGCGGCGCTTGTGCATCATGAAAAAATAGACGGCTCAGGTTACCCAATAGGTATTCATGGGGAGAAAATAAATTCTATTTCAAAAATCGTTTCAATCTGTGATATTTATGATGCAATGACAGCTGACAGAATATACAGAGAAAAGATTTGCCCGTTTGAAGTTATTAAGAGTTTTGAACAAAGGAGCTTTGGGGAACTGGATACGAAATTCCTGTTCGTTTTCCTTCAGAACATCGCATACAATTATATAGGCAGCTTTGTTGAATTAAGCGACGGAAGAATTGCCGAGGTGGTTTTCATTAACCGCGCCCATTTATCTCAGCCTATTGTAAGATGTGATAACGAAATGATTGATCTGAGCGTTAACCGGAATATAAAAATTATGAAAATAGTTTAGAGGCCTGTATGGATATTACTGAAAAAGACATTATTAATTTCTCTGAAAAGTTTAATTTAATTGAATCAGAAATAAAAAAAGGCATAATTGGACAGCGTTCTGTAATAAGAAACGTTCTGATTTGTATGATTGCTGGTGGTAATGTTCTTTTAGAAGGTCTTCCCGGTCTTGGGAAAACTGAGCTTGTTAAGACAATCGGTCATGTCCTTGATTTAAAATTCCAAAGAATCCAGTTTACGCCGGATTTAATGCCGGCGGACGTTACAGGAACGGATATTTTAGTTAAATCTGAAACAGGTCAGAGCAGTTTTTCATTTCAGCCCGGTCCCATTTTTTCTAATATAGTTCTTGCAGACGAAATAAACAGAGCCACCCCCAAAACCCAAAGCGCTATGCTCGAAGCCATGCAGGAGAAAACCGTTACTGTGGGCGGGAAAACATATCCGTTAAAAGCTCCGTTTTTCGTGCTTGCAACACAGAACCCTCTAGAAATGGAGGGGACATTCCCTCTGCCGGAAGCCCAGATGGACAGATTCATGATGAAGCTGAACATTGAGTTTCCTAATCAGGAGGATATTGTTTCTATTCTGGATTTAACGACAGGCAGTGAAAAGCCAGTTATTAATAAAATGGGGTCTCCAGAAGAAGTGATTTTTATGCACAATTTGAGCCGCCTAACGCCTGTATCCAAAAGCGTTTCAGAATTTGTTGCCAATCTTATTTATACAACTCATCCTGAAAGCGGAGTGGATATCGTTAAAAAATACGTCCGTTACGGCTCAAGCCCCAGAGGCGCACAGTCCCTTATACTAGCGGGGAAAATAAAGGCTCTTTTGGAGGGACGCTATAACATAGCATTTGACGATATAAGAGAACTTGCCGCCCCTGTCCTAAGACACAGGCTGTTTCTTAATTTTGAGGCTCTTTCAGACGGCATAACTTCTGATGATGTTATAAAGGAACTTATTAAGTAGGTACGTATATGTAGGGATAAATATGGATAATTTAGGGGCTTATATAACAGGGGAATATTTGAAAAGGCTTGACCAGATGGTCATGAACCTAGAAAACAGGTTGAAAACCGGTCTTGCAGGAGGGAGGAAAGCTCAGGGTAAAGGAAATTCCCTTGAATTTTCAGACTTTAGAAATTATGCCCTTGGTGATGACATAAGGCGCCTTGACTGGAACAGCTTTGCCCGGTTTGACAAGCTTTTTATTAAAATATTTACTGAAGAAAGACAGGCTACTATTAATATTTATCTTGATGCCAGCGCATCCATGGATTATGGTAGCTTTAACAAACTTTTTTTTTGAAAAAACGTTCATATGTCATATGTTTATAGTATTTTTGTTGTGCATGTGTTTTCTTTTATGGTCCTTCTTGTGGTCATATCCTTGTCCTGTTTTTGATGGTCCGCGAGAACACCACCACATGTCAAATGCAT
>CAYLSP010000195.1:0-3587 GCA_964385935.1 uncultured Defluviitaleaceae bacterium | reverse complement strand
CATAAAAATAATGCCGCAAGTTTTTTCATATTGTCCCCCAATTATGTAAAATTAAAATCATTAGTTAATATTTATAGGTGTTTTCCTAATTTATTATTGTGTACCCACCCTTAACAATAAACCAACTGTCCGTAAGGGCGGTCACTCCCCTGCCGTCTTCTCTCGGTACTATAATAATATTGTTAGCCGGTATGGTGGTGTTATTGAATAGTTCCTGCCCTGTTGTTGCGTTAACAACACCGTCGGAAACAGGGACATAGGCCGCAGCCGTTCCAGAGCGGAGAATGATTTCAGTTCCTTCGCCGCCCATTATCACTTGGTTTTTTTCAGCGAAAACAGGCTTGAATTTTGAGCCGCTCTCAGCGCTTATAATCGTATCTATCTGGTCTAAAACCTTATCAACAATCCGGCTTTCGGAAACACCGCCCGGTGAAAGGGCGGCGGCATCCAAAAGGTTTGCAAGTTCGTTAAATTTCTCGTCCACATAGCTTTTTGACACAAGAGGGTCGCCTGAACTTCCCGGATTCACGCTATTTGCAAATACAACCAGCGAAAAGACGGCGGCGGACAGGGATAAAACAGTTATAAACATCATAGCTTTTTGGTTTTTTAATACTTTTTTTAGTAACATGGAAACCCCCAATTATTCTGATTTTCCAACAATTATTAGAATGTCGCAGGTTAGTCCGCCGTCTCCCACATCAGGGTCTACTTCAATAACGGCGTTTTTAAAGTGCTTAACTAAATCTTCACCCATTCCCTCGCGGCTGACAACGATTCTTGTTTCATCAACTTTTTTTCCGCTGTAATTATCGGCTTTTGTGATGTTGAATCCGGCAGTCTTGAGTTTATCTCTTACAGTTGCCGCCATTCCGTTTGTGTCTCCTCCGTTCAGAACCTGAATTTTAAGACCCTTACTGTTTGAGGGAAGCGGCGCAGAAGGAGTTTGCGAAGGTGTTACTTCCTCCTCAGGCGGATCTGAATAAAAAATGTCGTTAACTAGCTTTTTTGTCTCCTTCGCGTCCACTATGAAATACGAGCCTTCGGGAAGATTAACCCCTTCACCTGGCATGGTATAAAACGTCATTTTTTCGCTATCAAGTTGTGATATGCTGGACAAATATTTAGGAATGTCAGTGATTGGGAAGTCGGTAGAGACATAGTTTATAAACGTTGAGATCAGGCTAGTCAGGTTATTCATAATTGATTCCTTTTTAAGCACCTGACTAAAAAATTCCTTCATAAATTTTTTCTGAACTTCAATACGCTGGAGGTCGCCGTTAGCATAAGTGTTTCTAAATCTTACGACACCCTCTGCCATATCTCCGTCTAAGAGAACTCTGCCGCCCGGAACAGAGATTTTTAATTTTTGTTCCGGATCGTTGTAATGAAGGCCTCCGGCCGGTATGTCCATATAAATTCCGCCAACGGCTTTAACGATATTCTTAAAGGCATCTAAATCAATAACGGCATAATAATCAATAGAAATGCCTAACAAGGACTGAATATAGCGTTTTTGGAACTCATGACCTTTTGCCTTTCCGGCATAGCTGTAAAGCTCCGTCAGCTTCATTGTTCCGCTGCTTGGGCAATATCTGCCTAATTCCTTGATTGCATTAACCTCGTCTTTGGAAATGGTGATTTTCGAGTCCCTTGGTAGCGAGATAAAATCTATTTCTTTTGTTGAGGAATTAAAAGATGCGACTAAATTAACGTCGGAAAGACCACCAATATTGTCAACACCAAGGATTAATACATTTGTCCTTAAAGGCGGCTTTAAAAAACCCAAATCTTCGTTTGGAGGGGGCGTTCTGTAATTTATATCATTTACACCGTCGTTATTTTCGTCAACAAATAGAGGAAGTTTCTGAGCAACTTCAACCTCTGCACCCCGTCCTAAGCCGGAAACGAAATAAACAGTTAGAAAAATCGAAAAAACAGCGATAATGCCCAGAAATACCGTTGAAAACTTTATAATAACCGAGCTTGAAAGGTTTATTTTTTTACGCTTTTGCTTAGAATCCTCGGGGATTTTTAATTCATTAAATTTATCAGAGCCGTTATTTGAATTGTCATCTTTATCCATACTAACACCTGCCTGATTCAGTTTATTGTTACAGATTTTAATATATTATACCAAATATACCCTTTATAATCTATAAAAAACAAAAAATTAAAAATAAATTAATAATGGAGCAAAATTAAGGACATATTTAGTTGTCACGTAATATTAAAAACTGGATTAGCATACTTATTATTATGATTACTATAACAAACGGGAAAGTGGTGTGAAAAGTTGCTGAATTATTTATGGGCCGGAATGATTTTAATAGGGATCATAGTGGGTGCAATTACTGGACGACTCAATGAGGTGACAAACGCCGCCATTGATTCGGCGAAAGAAGCAGTAACTCTGGCTATAACAATGCTGGGTGTTATTTCAATGTGGACGGGGCTCATGAAAATCGGCGAAATTTCAGGTCTTATAAAAGCTTTGTCAAGGCGGATGGTTCCGTTTTTAAAGCTTTTGTTTCCAGAGCTTCCGCCAAAAAGCAAAGCAATGGAATACATATCAACAAACTTTATCGCTAACGTATTAGGACTGGGCTGGGCGGCTACCCCTGCCGGACTAAAGGCCATGGAGGAAATGCAGAGATTTAACAGGGACAAACAGACGGCAAGCCGCTCAATGTGTATGTTCATGATTATAAACATGTCAAGTTTGCAGTTAGTCACGGTTAATCTGCTGGCATACAGGGCTCAATACCATTCGGTAGACCCCGCTGAAATAATCGGTCCCGGAATTTTTGCCACTTTGGTTTCAACCATTGTCGGCATTATCTGCGCAAAGATAATGGAAAGGTGGAGTTTCAGATGAGTTTTATGCTTGTTCTTTCATCCCTCATTGTCCCACTTATTTTCGTGGTAATTGTTGCATATGGGGCACTCCAGAAAGTCCCCATGTATGATACCTTTGTAGATGGGGCAAAAGAGGGTATGAAAACGGTTCTTTTGATTTTGCCAACCCTTATCGGGCTGATGATTGCCGTTGGAATTTTAAGAGCGTCGGGAGCCCTTGACATTATAACGAATTTCCTGTCTCCAATTACGGACTTACTGGGATTCCCTAAACAGGCGCTGCCGCTTACCTTTATGCGACTTGTGTCGTCGTCCGCCTCAACGGGTCTTCTTCTGGATATTTTTAAAGAATACGGCCCTGATTCATTTATAGGACGGTTCGTATCGGTTATGATGAGCTGTACAGAAACAGTGTTCTATACTTTAAGCATATACTTCATGAGTGTTAAAATCACAAAAACAAAGTACACTCTGGCGGGGGCGCTTATTGCAAACTTTGCAGGGGTTATCGCATCTATTTATATAACTCAGGCAGTTTTCGGATACTAGAATCTGTGCATATAAAAACCGCGCATTAGCGCGGTTTTCTTGTAGAGGTGAATGTGCTCACCGTCAATATTATTGAAGTCTTTCCTGATTAACTTCAGGAAGGAATGCAGGAGCTTTGTCTCTATGAGTAAAGAAGAAAATAGGCATTACAATTGAACTGAAAAGTATGGTTAATACAA
>CAYLSP010000194.1:0-3628 GCA_964385935.1 uncultured Defluviitaleaceae bacterium | reverse complement strand
ATCATCCATTTTCGCTTTATAACCAGATAATATGTTTTTCACAAATTTCAGGCAATCACTGTCTGAAATAGGAGGGAAATCAACGGCCTTTATATCAATGAATTTCTCCATATAAGACATGGCCTCATTAATAGCTTCCCTGTCCATTGGTCTGCAACGCAGAATAAATATAGCGTTTGTTCTTATCCTAGAAATAAATTTCAGAAAATCCCTCATGTATTTGTCAAAAAGCTTGTTTGTCATAAAATTAGTTATATCAACTCCGGCAACATGAAAACCGTCTATTGACACAATATCCGATATTTCGTTTATTGTGCCGGGAATGTTATTGACCTCATCCGCTTCCGTCAAGGTATATTCCGAAAAAGTTACGTGAGCGGCGACATTTTTGCCGGCTTTCCTTATTGTGTTTGTCAGGCATTTGACACAACTTGTAAACCCTCTCCCGTCGTCCATAACAAAAAGCAGAATCGGCAGAAAGTTTAATATATCCCTCTGTTTCCCCTCGTTCCTAATGAAGTTATTAAGAGCCTTAAAGGAAAAATTAGACAGCATACCAAGGCTTTCATCCCCTTCATCTTCAGGAAAAACATTTAAATTATCGAATAAAAAGTAGTCTTTCATTGTTGTTCCTTTCTTTTGGAAAAAACTCAACTCCGCGAAGGCAAAAATCCAATTGGGCGTTTGTTCTTCTCACCGAGCGTCTGTTTAATATCCTTGCTTGCAATTGCCTCATCAAAATCCGAGGTACTAAGCCGTATTTTATTATCAACAGGCCTTTCCTTTGTTTTTGATAGCCGGACATATGCCTTTGCAATTGAGCGTTCGGCAATATTTCTGACAAATCGTGCGTTTGCGAAATTTTTCCCCTCAAAAACCGCCTTGTCAATATTTTTAAAGAAGTTCATTACATATTCTTCAAATTTTTCGTCATAAAGGCACTGATCCTTAATCTGAAAAAAGTAAATAAGTCCAAGTTCTTCCCTTGAGTAGTTAGAATAGTCTATTTTATAGGCGAAACGGCTTCTTAAACCCGGATTAAGCTCAAAAAGCCGCTCCATGTCCTCCTCATATCCTGCCATAATACAGACAAATTCGCCACGGTGATTTTCAAGCTCAGTAACCAAAGTGGAAACGGCCTCAAAGCCGAAATCACGTCTGTCTGTGGTATCATTCACAAGGGCATAGGCCTCGTCAATAAAAAGAACGTTCCCCAGAGCAGCCTTGCAGACAGAGGCTGTTTTTAAAGCAGTTTGGCCGATATATTCGCCAACCAAGTCCTTTCTGGTAACTTCCAGAAGATCCCCTGTTTCTAAAATCCCTTGTTCTTTAAATATTTTCCCGATAACTCTGGCCACAACTGTTTTCCCTGTTCCCGGTGCGCCTGAAAATATCATATGAAGGTTGGGACGTTTGTTGTGCACACCCTTTTGACGGTTGCGCTCCTTATTAAATAAAATCGATGCGGTAATTTCATCAATACTATTCTTTATATTCTCTAACCCAATTAACTCATCAAGCCGATCCCTACCGCTTTTATGGCTTTTTGAGCCTTCAGGAAGCATTTGGCTAAGTGTATATGTGATGTCCTGTCCATTTGAGCTGTTTATTGCCGCCATAAAACTGATTTCCCTTAAAAGGTTACTCATTGCGCTGTAATAGAAAAACTTTCCGCCGCCCATTTTATTAATTATTATGGAATTTATAAGAGAAACGGTCTTTGAATCAAGAGATTCTCTGTCTAAATATTTTTTTAGTCCCATCTGAACATACAGAGACATTTCCTCTTTTTCTGGCGGGTCTATCCGGATGATTTCAACATTCAAAATGGACTCGAAAACATCCCTTACTCTGTCAATTACAAACTGTTCTACATTAGGCATTTTGAAAATAAAGCCTACGGAAGGGTTTTCCCTCCTCATTTTCCATATAAAACGCAGAACTTTTTTAACATAGGGGTCATAGAGCCGATTCCCCAACCAATCAGAAATGTCTATTGCATACATAACATGAGAGCTGTTTTCAAGCATAGACATAGTAGAACCGGATCCATTCATTTTTTCGTTGCCTTTTGACAGCGCGTGCTCCACAGGATTATCTGAGCATGAGCCGGGAAGATATTCAAGTTCTTTTAAAAGCCTTATATACTTGCCCGCAATTGTTGAAAATCCCGCGCCTTGATCGATAGATACAAGCATATATGGCGGAATAAACGACTTAGATGCGTCATTGCGTGAAATTAGTCTTAACTTTCTGCAATATTCCTTGAACGCATCACAGCCGTAAAGGTCAAGTATTTCTTTCATAACAGTCGGTTTATTAATGTCGCCCATTTTTACCCCTTTCGATTGCCGTAAGCCTAAATCATTTGAAACAGGCTTAACTGATTGGTGTCAGGCAGAGATTTTAAAATATTGTTTTGGCGCAAAAGCTCAATAACAGTTTTCGTCACTTTCGCTCTCTCTTTAAAGTCCTGTATGGAAATAAATTCCTCTTCTCTGGCCAAAACGATGGATTTCGCGGCGTTTTCTCCAAGTCCTGAAATAGAACAGAGCGGAGGAAGAAGCCCTTCTTCGGTAACAATAAATTTTGTCGCGTCAGATTTATATAAATCAAGGGGAACGAACTTTAATCCCCTTAAATACATTTCACAGCATAGCTCCAAAACGGTCAGGCTGGACTGCTCTTTAGCCGTGGCCTCTTTTCCCAGAGAAATAATCCGTCTCATTTCGTTCCTCGCCACATCAATCCCCTTACACATTGTATCGTAGTCAAAATCGGAGGATTTAACGGAAAAGCTTGCGGCGTAGAAGCTGTAGGGATAATGGATTTTATAATATCCGATTCTTACCGTCATCATAACATATGCCACGGCATGACCTTTCGGGAACAGATAGCTGATTTTTTTGCAGGATTCAATATACCATGAGGGGATGTTGGCAGCAACCAACAATTTTTCGTCCTCCTCACTAAGTCCCCTGCCCTTCCTCACGCTCTCCATTATCTTAAAAGAGGCCTTTTTTTCAACCCCTTTATTGATTAAGTATACCATAATATCGTCTCTTGTGGGAATAACCTCTTTAAGCGTGGCGATTCCCTCTTTTATCAGGTTTTGGGCGTTGTTGTTCCAAACTTCTGTTCCATGGGAAAGACCAGAAATCCTCACAAGATCAGAAAAATATTCAGGCTTCGTTTCCAGAAGCATTTGCCTAACAAAGTTTGTTCCAAACTCGGGAAGACCTAATGTTCCAGTTTTTACCCCAAGTTCTTCCTCTGAAACGCCAAGGGCTTTTGGTGACGTAAAAAGCGACATAACGCCTTTATCACCCAAATCCACTTCCCGCGGATCTGTGCCTGTTATATCCTGTAGCATACGTATAATTGTCGGAACGTCGTGCCCGAGAATATCCAGCTTTAAAAGCCTTCCTTCTATGGAATGATAGTCGAAATGAGTTGTAGTAACTTCCGTTTTCATATCGTTTGCGGGACGTTGGATTGGACAAAACTCATAGATTTACTTGCCCTTTGGGAGAACAACAAGACCGCCGGGGTGCTGACCTGTTGTCCTTTTTATGCCGGTAAGCCCGCGAGACAGACGGCCTATTTCAGCCTTACTCTTGATAATCCC
>CAYLSP010000193.1:0-3630 GCA_964385935.1 uncultured Defluviitaleaceae bacterium | reverse complement strand
TGAATTATATTTTCTTTATAGGGGGTGTTTTTGTGTTCTTAAACCGAAAAATTTTACGTTGAAACCTGAGGCAGAGGGCAGTTTGTTCTTTAACATCTACGTGACTGAGGATAAGGCAAAAGCCGATGAGCTTATGAAAAACTTGTCACAGGTTAAGGATAAATCACGGCCTGACAACAGCCCCATCATTACTCCGGCTGAGACAGTGACAATTAATAAAGCTGATCATTATTTAACCGAAAAGTATATAGTTAATGCCGCAACCCAGTTGGCTAACGCGCCTGCCGGAGGAGAAAAGACCGTTATAGAGTTATTGAGAAATAAAGACATTGTTGTATTTGCCGACCTTGAGCAAGTCTCCGCTTTAGGTAATGAACAGATGTTACAGATTCAAAAACTAGATAAAAATCAAACTTACTACTTTGTAGTTGAAGCGTATATCAGACCATATCCGTTTACAATAGGCGCTTCAGGAGAAATTATTCTTGACCCTAATCCAATTCCTTTTGAGGACAAATTTACGGAACTCTCACGTCTTTCAATTATGGCAACAGCTACTACAAAAGACGACGAGAAAGAACCAGATGAGGGAGCGGCCGCCCCAAAAGCACCCGATATATTTGACAAAAAGGATATTAAATTAAACAGTGCAACGGTTTTCTGGGGTTTCGATCCTCCATTGCCTTCCGATATGGGCGAATATGTCTATCAATATGAAGTTTTAAGAATTCATAACTATCAATTGGCTGATATAAAGCAGAACGGGCAGTCTCTGCCGGAAAAATATGAGAGAATTCCTATTGAAACTGTTATAGCCAATGTAAAACAATATACCTCTATGGATATGGCAGCTTGGAAAACATCAGGAAAAAATGCTACAGAAATAAAAACTATACCTCAAGCTCCTGCAGGAAAATTTCAATTTTCTGCAAAAGAGGATATATGGGAACTTATAGATCAACAGCTCGTTCCTAATGAGATATATTTCTATTATGTTAGAACCGTTAAAATGAAGGGCGTTGATGGAACTCCTATATCATATTCAACCTGGAAGGGACTTTCTTTAACCACGACACCAATAGAAGCCCCCGAAGATTTAATGGCTGAAAGAGGAGGAACCTTTAACAGAGAAACAGAAATACCTATTAGCTTTAATTCAAGAATTGATATAGTTAGCGGCAATAAAGACAAGGTTATTTTTAAGTTCCAATATGCAATTAAACCTGATGGTGAAGACTGGCAGAATCCTGTGGATATGACCTTTAACTTCCCAGACGGAAAAGTACCGGTTAGCGCAAGAGAGGGATTTTACCGCTATGAATATACTATAAAGGGGCTTAAATCAGGGCGATCCTATACCATTCAGGTTCGTATGGCTCAGCTTGTTGATGACGAATGGCGTTATTCTCAATACTGTAAGCCAATAACAATGAAAACCAATTCTAACCAGGAAGATATAATTATTGATGAAAAGACAGATACTTGGACAGATTATTTTAAACAGCAATTGGCGGAACTTGTTAAACAACCTTACTGGAAATTAGCTGACTCTGACTCAGTGCACATCGGTCTTTACAGAACATCAATGTTCGACGGTCTCCTGAGTCAAACGGGTAAAGAACTTGTTCTTGGCAAAGGTGGCGGAAACGAACAGATATTCTATCTTCCGTCTACTGTAGTTGAAAGAGCTATGAATAACGACATTCAACTTACGGTTGTTCATGATAATAATTATGTTTCGATCCCGTCCAGAGCTTTTGATGTCAATTCCTCTGATGCTGTTATGAGAATTGCAGAAAAAGTTAAGGCTAGGACAATAAAGGATTATTATGTTAAGATTACAGTTGATATGTATGTTGCCAAAACCACACTTGATAGCCTGCTTTGGAGTCAGACAACAGCTCGTCTACCGGGTGAGAGTGAAGAAGATGCTATTAAACGAAATCTGCAACAGACCCTTACTAATATCGATGGATGGAGCGTTGTAAGTCCGAAAATTGATATAGTGGTTGAAACTGTGGGAAGTCTTGAAAATGACCTTCTGTTTGATACCGGGATAGAAAATCTTCTTCTTCAAATGGTGGTGGCGGAAGGCTCTAAAGCTTCAAACATTAAAGAAATAAGAGACAGTATTATTAAAGGTGCTTCAAACGAAGAAATGGTTAAGCTTATTGAAAAGCTTGTTTTGGAAGTGGACGAAAACTTTAAGGAAAAAGCCAGCTCCAGACTTAAAACCAATACTGCTAAAGAAGCCTATACAGAACTTAAACTTTCAAAGCCAATGTCAATTTATGGCGTTTTCGACCCAGCAATGACAGTTTTAGGCTATAAGAGAGAAAAGGATTCATGGATTGCCGTTGAGACAACAAACGTTGGAAAAGGAAAGGGAATCATAACCTCTGATATCGGAAGTTATATATTCACTGCTAAACGCGTTTATATTCCGGGATTATCGGGAATGAACAACGGACAGATTCTAACGGAGATTGTTGTTAAATATAGTCTTGACGATTTCTATGGAAGAGACGGTAATATGAATCTTCAAAATCCTGTTACAGTTAATATGGTTGCGGGAACAGTTGCAAGGGTATTAGGCTCAGGAAAATCCTCCGACGTTGCGGAATACCTTAAATCTAAGGGCATAAATGTTTCAACCAGAAACCTTTACGGAAACGCAAGTTCTCAGGAATCTATTTATTTAGTAATGTGCATGTATGAAAAGAAAGCAAATACAAATGTTAATACCATGAGGATCACCAATTATACACTGACGTCGGGAATAAAAGGCATTGAAGCAAAGAATCTTCCTCATGTTCGGGCGGCTTTCGAGGTTGGATTCTTGACTGATAAGAACTTTAAACCTAACGACAGCATGACATTAAAGCAATTTTTAGACATTTTAGCAAAATTCCATTCAAAGGTGAATTTGCTTAAATGACAAGTAATACACCAACGACTAAAACTTGCCTTTCAACTTTTAGTCGGAGCCCCTTTTAAGGGGCTTGCTGTGACAAAATAGTTGTAAGATTTAATTGTCGCAGCAATAATAAGCATTAAACACAGCCGGCAAAGCCAAAGACTTTGCCGGCATTATAAAACGAGGTGAAACTATGGTAAATATTAGAAAGATTATGGCCTCAGCTTTAGCATTCATTTTTGTGCTTTCGTTGTTTCAGGCAGATGTTTACGCTAACCTTCAAAACCATGTTACTAACCTGACCATAAGCGATGCCACTACTATGGGCAAATACGCCGTAACGCTAAAATGGGTTATGCCGCCCGCTTCAACCCAAGTTGACTCGCGGGCTGTAGACGGCTCAGTCATCCATCAGGGCGCTAATGTAAAATATCACATATCCCAGAGAAACGTAACTGAAATGACCGCCGTTACTCCTGTGCCTAATAACATTGACGGAACAGTGGAGAGCTTAACCACGGATGTCCTCTATCCTCGAGACGGAAGTCTTTACCTCTATGGCATAACGCCATACCATCTTCACACCTATAAGCAAATGACCCAATACGGCGAAATAGAGGTTCAGCAGGAAGCCCCATATACGAACACCTATCCCCCGGCTCAGGCTCTTTATATGACGGACATTAAAGTCGAAGCAAAAGGTCAAGGCACCT
>CAYLSP010000192.1:0-3635 GCA_964385935.1 uncultured Defluviitaleaceae bacterium | reverse complement strand
TAATGTCGTAAATTATGAACAAATGCACATTTCCACCCTGATATCTTTATTATATCACGATATTATATCCAATTCAACATTTTTCATAAAAATAGTTTAAAAAAATATTAAAAAATATAAAATGCCTACAGAGTTATTATCCTTTATTATAGAGAGTCGAAAGCGGAGTATAAAAATAAGGAGTGAAGTTAATGGAGAAGGACAGGATCCATCACATGAAGCTCGGCAATGCCCTTCGTATGAGCTATTCAAGAATTGACGAAGCGTTAGAGATGCCAAACTTGATTGAGGTTCAAAAGGACAGTTATAAGTGGTTTCTCGAAGAAGGGTTTAATGAAGTGTTTCAGGATATCTCTCCAATCACCGACTACAGCGGAAACTTAATACTTGAATTTATTGACTTCAAGCTTGACAGTGAGTTGAAATACACCATTGAGCAGTGCAAGGAAAGAGACACAACATACGCTGCCCCTTTAAAAGTTAAAACGAGACTGCGCAATAAAGAGCTTGACGAAATTAAGGAACAAGAAATATTTATGGGGGACTTCCCCTTAATGACAGAGAACGGGACGTTTATTATTAACGGTGCGGAAAGAGTTATTGTAAGTCAGCTTGTCCGCTCACCCGGTATTTATTATGCCATGGATTTTGACAAAGTTGGAAAACAGCTTATTACTGCAACGGTTATTCCTAACAGAGGGGCATGGCTTGAATATGAAACAGACTCAAACGACGTTTTCAGCGTCAGAGTTGACAGAACAAGAAAAGTCCCGGTAACTGTTTTAATCCGCTCTATGGGCATAGGCTCAGACAGCGACATTATCGAACTCTTCGGCGAAGAACCAAAAATTTTAGCAACAATAGAAAAAGACGTAAGTAAATCATATGAAGAAGGTCTTATAGAAATTTATAAAAGGATTCGCCCAGGAGAACCTCCAACGGTAGAGTCCTCTGAGTCGTTGCTTAGAAACATGTTCTTTGACCCAAAACGCTATGATTTAGCTAAGGTCGGTCGTAATAAATTCAATAAAAAGCTGGCGTTAAAGCATAGAATCAAGGGTTTTAAATTGGCTGAGCCAGTTATTGACACCTTTACAGGCGAAATTATCGCATCTGAGGATGACGTCGTTACATTCGAGCTTGCGGACATTATTCAAAATTCCGGAGTTTCATATGTGTGGGTAAAAACCGAAGAAGGCAGAAAGACCAAAGTTCTTACAAATCACATGGTTGCTATTGACAGATATATTGAAGGAAGAGACATTGACGCTAGAAAACTGGGTGTGAGAGAACTTGTTCACTACCCAGTCATTATCGAGCTTTTAGAAAGCTGTGAAACAGATAAAGAGCTTGCTATTGCAATCCGCGAGAATTTATACCGCCTTATTCCTAAGCATATTACTATAGACGACATGATGGCGTCTATTAACTATGTAATCGGTTTGGACTATGGAATCGGCTTTAAAGACGATATCGACCATTTAGGAAACAGAAGAATCCGTGCCGTCGGCGAACTTTTGCAAAATCAGTTCAGAATTGGTCTGTCCAGAATGGAAAGAGTTGTCCGTGAAAGAATGACCATTCAAGACATGGATGCCGTTACGCCACAGGCGCTTATTAATATCCGTCCTGTAACTGCGGCTGTTAAAGAATTCTTTGGTTCGTCCCAGCTTTCACAGTTTATGGATCAAACGAATCCTCTTGCCGAACTTGCCAATAAGAGAAGACTTTCTGCTCTGGGTCCCGGCGGCCTTTCCAGAGACAGAGCCGGCTTTGAAGTCAGAGACGTTCACAGCTCCCATTACGGCCGTATGTGCCCGATAGAAACGCCTGAAGGCCCGAACATCGGTCTTATTAACTCTCTTGCAACCTTTGCAAGAATAAACGAATACGGCTTCATTGAAGCTCCATATAGAAAAGTTATAAAAGAAGAAGGCAGAGAACCCTACGTTTCTACCGATTTCATTTATGTAACCGCCGACGAAGAAGAAAATTACATCATTGGTCAGGCTAACACACCTCTTGCCCCAAACGGCGAGTTTCTTCATAAGAAAGTTGGCGCACGTTACGGCGAAGAAATTATTGAGGTAGACAAGCACCAAGTTGACATGATGGACGTTTCACCAAAACAGATTGTTTCTGTTGCAACTGCTCTTATTCCATTCTTAGAAAACGACGACGTTACAAGAGCGTTAATGGGCTCTAACATGCAGCGTCAGGCCGTTCCGCTTATTAATACAAGCTCACCTATAGTCGGAACAGGTATGGAATATAAAGCGGCAAGAGACTCCGGCGTTGTTATTATTTCAAAAGACGACGGCATAGTGGAAAGCGTTTCAGCCAGCAAAATCGTTGTAAGAAGCGACAGCGGCGATTTAAAGACATATAAATTGACTAAGTTTTTAAGAAGCAATCAGGGAACATGCATTAACCAGCGTCCGATTGTTGATAAAGGTCAAAGGGTTTCCGCCGGAGAAATCATTGCGGACGGCCCTTCAACCGAAAACGGCGAGCTTGCTCTTGGCAAAAACCCGCTTATCGGCTTTATGACATGGGAAGGTTATAACTATGAGGACGCTATCCTTTTATCAGAAAAACTTGTTGAAGATGACGTTTATACATCTATTCATATAGAGGAATATGAATCCGAAGCCAGAGACACAAAACTTGGCCCAGAAGAAATAACAAGAGACATTCCAAATGTTGGCGACGAAGCTTTAAAAGACCTGAACGAATTTGGAATAATCAGAATAGGCGCAGAAGTCCGCCCTAACGACATATTAGTCGGAAAAGTTACTCCAAAGGGCGAAACAGAGCTTACTGCCGAAGAACGTCTTTTAAGAGCCATTTTTGGAGAAAAAGCCCGTGAAGTCAGAGACACTTCTCTGAGAGTTCCTCACGGCGAATCAGGCATAATTGTTGACGTTAAAGAATTTAGAAGAGAAAACCACGACGAGCTGCCTCCAGGTGTTAACCAGGTAGTTAGAGTTTATATAGCTCAAAAGAGAAAAATCTCTGTTGGGGATAAAATGGCGGGAAGACATGGGAACAAAGGCGTTATTTCCCGCGTATTACCTATTGAAGATATGCCATATCTGCCTAACGGAAGACCTCTTGATATCGTGTTAAACCCGCTTGGCGTTCCGTCACGTATGAATATCGGACAGGTGCTTGAAGTCCACTTAGGGCTTGCGTCAAGCGCTCTCGGCTGGAAAGTGGCTACCCCTGTATTTGACGGCGCTAACGAAATAGATATTATGGACACTTTGGAACTCGCTGACGATTATGTCAATATGGAATGGGAAGATTTCAAGGACAAGTGGGAAGGTGTTGTCGAACCTTTTATTATGGAAGAGCTTGCGGCCAATCTTGACCACAGAGAAGAGTGGAGAGGCGTAAGCATTGACAGAAACGGTAAAATCGCTCTTAGAGACGGAAGAACAGGCGAATACTTCGATAACCCTGTTACCGTTGGATATATGCATTATCTGAAACTTCACCACCTTGTTGACGATAAGATTCACGCCCGTTCAACAGGCCCTTATTCTCTCGTAACTCAGCAGCCACTTGGCGGAAAAGCCCAGTTCGGCGGACAGCGTTTCGGAGAAATGGAAGTTTGGGCGCTTGAAGCTTAC
>CAYLSP010000191.1:0-3636 GCA_964385935.1 uncultured Defluviitaleaceae bacterium | reverse complement strand
TTATTAAATCTCCATGAGTTGTCTTTGCCATAGTAGCTATAGCATTCAAAATGCCTTCTGCTGCCCTGTAATAATTAAGCGCGCTTTCTCCGGTGAGACCTTCTATTCTCCTTACCCCAGCCGAAATTCCGTGTTCAGCAGCAATTCTAATCATTCCGATCTGTGAGGTGTTTTTAACATGAGTTCCGCCGCAAAGTTCAATACTAAAATCGCCCATGGAGACAACTCTGACGACATCACCATATTTCTCACCGAAAAGAGCAATTGCCCCTTTTTTTCTGGCTTCGTCTATGGGTAATTCACTAACTTCAACAGGAAGCCCCGACATTATATTCCTATAAACTATATCCTCAACTTTTCTGATTTCATCTTTAGACATTGGAGCAAAGTGAGTAAAGTCGAATCTGAATTCCTTGTCATTAACCATAGAACCGGCCTGTTCCACATGAGAGCCCAAAACCTCTTTAAGAGCTTTCTGTAAAAGATGAACAGCCGAGTGGTTTTTCATAATCTTAGCGCGTCTTTCGGCATCAACAGAAGCCTCCGCCGCCTGACCGTGCTTTATAAAGCCTTCCGAAACTTCTCCCATATGAAGGAACTTGTTCCCTTTAACTTTGATACAGTTATAAACCTCGAT
This sequence comes from uncultured Defluviitaleaceae bacterium, assembly GCA_964385935.1. Classification (GTDB taxonomy): domain Bacteria; phylum Bacillota; class Clostridia; order Lachnospirales; family WRAX01; genus CAYLSP01. The sequence goes on along the minus strand of CAYLSP010000191.1, from coordinate 2,999 downwards.
AGTACCGGTCTCAGTCTTAATAATCCCGGAATCTCCTATTTGTCCGCCGCTTTCGGCATAGAAAGGAGTTTTGTCAAGAACAAGAGATACCTGTGAGGGCGCAACAACCTCGTCAACTATCTGGTTTTCGCAAATAAGGCACTTAATTTCAGCACCGCTTATTTCTAATGAGTTATAGCCCAGAAACTCTGTCTTTATGCTAACGTCTATTTTATCATAAACAGTTTCGTCCGCGCCCATATAATTTGTTGCTTCTCTTTTGTTTCTGGCTCTTTCTCTCTGCTTTTGCATTTCTTCTTCAAAAGCAGCTTCGTCAAGAGAAAGCCCCTCTTCAATCAAAATTTCCTGCATAAGTTCAAGCGGAAAGCCGTAGGTATCATAAAGCTTAAAAGCATATTCTCCGTGCATTTTATCTTGCATTTTTTCTTTTATATTGCTTATGAACTGCCTTAAAATTTCTATGCCCTGATCAAGAGTGTCATAAAACCGCTTTTCTTCAACAGACAGAAGTTTATAAATATAATCCTTCTTTTCCAAAAGCGCCGGATAGGCATCTTGATAAACAGAAATAACTGTTTTAGAAAGTTCGGACAGAAACATGTCGTTAATGCCAAGGAGCTTGCCGTGCCTTGAAGCTCTTCTAAGCAAGCGTCTGAGGACATAACCCCGCTTTTCATTAGACGGCAAAATCCCGTCGCAAGTCATGAACGTAACGCTTCTTATGTGGTCGGTTATAATTCTTACTGAAATATCTTTTTTCGGATCGTCATTATATTTATAACCCGCCAGGTCACAAACTCTGTCACGAACGGCCACAAAAGTGTCTATATCGAATATGGAGGAAACTCCCTGCATCATGACCGCCAGACGTTCAAGCCCCATGCCTGTGTCAATATTGGGAAACTCTAAATCAGAATAGCTTCCGTCGTCGGCTTTATTAAACTGAGTGAATACAAGGTTCCAGATTTCAACAAACCTGTCACATTCACATTCAACAGAGCAGTCGGGAGAACCGCAGCCATATTCTAAACCTCTGTCATAATAAATTTCAGAACATGGACCGCAGGGACCGGGACCTAACTCCCAAAAGTTTTCCCCTTTGCCTAGCCTGAAAATTTTCTCTTTAGGAATACCCATTTCATTTAACCAAATATTATAAGACTCGTCGTCTTCCTCATAAACTGTTATATAAAGTCTCTGTGCATCAAATCCCAAATCCTTTAATAAAAATTCCCACGCCCAGTCAATGGCTTCTCTTTTGAAATAATCGCCGAAAGAAAAGTTACCGAGCATTTCAAAAAAAGTGGCGTGACGGGATGTAACGCCGACATTTTCAATATCTCCTGTTCTGACGCATTTTTGGCATGATGCAAGGCGCTTTGATTTCGGGGTTTCTTGCCCTGTAAAGTATGGCTTTAGTGGTGCCATACCAGAATTTATTATAAGAAGGCTTTTATCATTTTCGGGTATAAGGGAAGCGGCTGGAACAACTAAATGACCCTTTCCTTCAAAAAATTTTAAAAACCGGCTTCTAATTTCGTTTGCTCCGAGTTTTTCCATGAAATAACCTCCGTAAGATCTACATTAACTGCCACCGTAATAAAATATACCTTTTAAATTATATTGATTATTTACGTCTTTGTCAATTATAATACTGTATAGGAATTGGAGAGTGATAGCATGATAGAACTAGAAAAGAATGTTCGGCTACTTATAAAAAAACTTAATGATAATAATTTTGAGGCCTTTGCGGTGGGGGGCTGTGTAAGGGACAGCCTTATGGGAAAAGAGCCTTCTGATTGGGATATAGCCACTTCAGCTAGTCCCGAAGAAATGATAAAGGTTTTCAAAGGCATGACAGTTATCCCAACAGGAATAAAGCACGGAACTATTTCCGTTATAATAAATAAAAAACCCTATGAGCTGACTACCTACAGGATTGACGGAGAATATCTGGACGGACGCCGCCCAAAAGCCGTTACATTCACAAACAATTTAAAAGAAGATTTGTCCAGACGGGATTTCACAATAAACGCTATGGCTTACAGCGATAAAACAGGACTTATAGACTATTTCAGCGGGAGTAAGGATTTATATAAAAAAATCATTCGCTGTGTCGGTGACGCTAAAACCAGGTTTTCTGAGGATTATTTAAGGATGCTTAGGGCTTTTCGGTTCTCGGCTGTTCTGGATTTTGAAATTCATGAGGATATTTTAAACATCATCCCCGATCATAAAAGATATTTAAAGGACATTTCTGCCGAAAGGATTCAAGCCGAGCTTACAAAAATCTTGACTAAGGGAAATATTACGAAAACCCGACTTTTTCTCGATTACTTAGGGGATATGGTTCTTCCTGACTTAATGAACCTAAAGGGAGTTGTCCAAAATAACCCCAGCCATAAATTTGATGTTTATGAACATACCCTTTCCGTTTATTCATCGATTGAAAATGACTTGCGGCTTAGACTTGCGGCGCTTTTCCACGACACAGGGAAATTATTTACGAAAATGGTTGATGAAGAAACCGGCCTTATACGTTTTCCCGGTCACGCCACAAAATCGGCTCAGATTGCAGAATCGGCCCTAAAGAGACTGAAATTCGATAACAAGACAACTGATTGTGTCAGAATTCTATGCCAGAACCACGCAGTCAAAATAAATGGAGACAGGAAAAACCTAAAAGAACTATTGCGAGCTTTGGGGGAGGAAAATACTAGACTTCTTCTAAAGTTGAAAATTGCGGACACTCTTGGCAAAAAACCAATAGCCATAAATAAAAATTTAAAAAGGCTTCTTGAAGCCCAAAAAACTCTTGATAAAATAATTGAAGAAAAAGAACCCTACTCCATACGGCATTTAGCCATAAACGGAAATGAAGTCATTCACCTTCTAAATTTAGGTCAATCAAAAGAAATCGGCAAGATTTTAGATTTTTTGCTTGAACAGGTGATTATAAATCCTGAATTAAACACAAAAAACTATCTAACCGATTTAGT
>CAYLSP010000190.1:0-3667 GCA_964385935.1 uncultured Defluviitaleaceae bacterium | reverse complement strand
AATGATATTAAAAAGCTTTTTGAGAATCAACCAACAGATGTTTTGGAAAAAGGAATGACAATTTCAAAATATCTGTATGCTTATGATTTGCCCATAACAAGAGAAAATATTGATAAGGCCGAATTTCTTATGAACTTGGCTCAATTAGATTCTGAAAAAACAGCCGAATTTTTAGTTGACAACGAAAGCTTTGATACAGATTTAATAAAAGTTGAAGAAGGAATAATTGAGTCGGAAAAGACAAATTATAAAGCTCAAAAACTCATTAACGATCTTAAAAGTTTATCTGAACACCATTTGCGCAGGGTAATATCTGCCGGGTTGCCGGTTACGCTTTTTAATATGAAAAATATATCCTTAGAGTCACACGTCGCAGATGATGGTGCTATGCAGGAGATGTCTGTGGATTCAGGCTTTGATTTAAACAGGAAAATGCTGGCTCAGATTCAGCTTAAAATGACTCATGAGGCAGCTTTTCGTCTTTATAAACAGGGATTTAGCATAGATACTGAACCGCTTAGAAAAGTTGTTGAAGCTCTTGAAAAAACCGAGTTGGAATTAAATCTTAATAAGGCAAAAATAGGTGCGGCATTTGCCGGAGTTACCAGTGAAAACGATGAATTCTATGCCGCAGTAGCTGAAAAAACTTCTTTCGCCATGGAAAGCGTGAAGAATTTCTATCCAATGGCTTACGGCGTTTTTGGTGACATTATAAAAAAAGCAGTTCCTTTCACTATAGAGGGTATAAATAGGTCAAACGAAAGGCTTTTAGATTATGAAAAATTCAGTGGTATTCCCTCTTCAAAGTATGGGGATTCTGTTATGCAGGAGCAATATCGCTCTCTTTTAAAGAACATGAATTTGCCTGATTCACCTGAAAATATATTTGCATCAAAAGTGCTTGAGAAAAATAATATGGAAATCAATGAAGAAAATATAATCGATGTAAAAACGTTAGATTTAAAAATTAATGAATTATATGAAAAACTTCGTCCCGCCATTGCAGCAGACATTATAAAAAGCGGAAAAAACCCTTTAACAATGACCGTTGATGAGGTAATTAGTTACATAGATGAATTTAACATGAAATCAGGACAACAGACAAGTGCAAAATCAAACCTTGCTAAAGCTATTCGCCAGATGGACAAAAACGGAGAGTTTGAAAAAGCCGACAGAGAAGGTGTTGTGGCTCTCTATCAGCTTATTAATAAAATTGAAAAAAATCCGGCCGCAATCGGTGCAGTTATTGAATCAGGAAAAGCCCCAACCTTATCTAACCTTCTTGAAATGGCTGAAAATTTCAAAAATCGGGGTGAAGATCGAGAAATAAATGAAAACACTGGTTATTTAGAAAAAACCAGCATATATTCAAACAGGATTTTTTCAAGAATTTTAGACAGTGTTAATTACTATTCAGCAAGAAATATTACTAAAGAAGATATGTCCGGGGATCTTGAACAACTTCATCATGCCCTGCAAAAATCCAATGAAGAAAATGCTGAAAATATCAAAAACGCTGAATACCACCAAATTTTATCTGAATTTTCTGAAATTTCAAGGATTAGTTCTCCTGCTATGGAGTATGCTATAAGAAATAACGTACCTATAACTATGGGTAATTTGAAAACAATCAGGAAATTGGCGAAAAATTCTGATTATTTCGAGACTGTGGACAAAATTGAAGAAGTCCTTCCCAAAAACTCAGAGCTTAACGGGCTTTCAGGAATAGAGGAGTTATTTGAAAAACTGGATGAAAATATAAATAAATTTGAAGAACAGATTATTTTAGAAAACAATGATCTGTATAATGAATTTGATTTAAACGAACTAAAAAATATTTTAGATATGCAGCGGTCTTTATATAATCAGGGGCGGCCATTTATACTTCCTGTAATGTCGGGAGGTAGTGGAAAAACCGTACGACTATACATGACCTCAGCCAAGGAAAATTCTGACCTGAAATCTGATTCACCTGTTGTGTTTATGTCACTTAATACTGAGAAATTCGGCCGCCTGAATGCTCTTGTCCAAATTGGAGATGACATTAACATTCGCTTTGAGCCAGAGAGAAAATCTAAAACAGACTTAAATAATGGGGATGTCTATAATTATCTTGACAAAGAAAGCGTTGTACCTGTTGAAATCCGCTCAGATATGTCAGTACCTGACAAATTCAGCCGTGTGATTTCAGCAATAGTTGATTTTGTTTCAGATGTTCAAAAATAAAAGGAATCGGGTGTTTTATGGAAAATACGGATTATGTAAAAAGAATTGCAAACGCTACCCCGCTTGAACTTATAATAATAAGTTATGAACTTTTATTGAAAAGTCTCAAGGAAGCTATGGACTCCATCGATCACGAGCCCCTTTTTAACAGAGAATTAAACAGGGCAAAGGGACTCCTTAACGAACTTGTTTTAGGTCTTGATATTAATAACCCAGTTGCTAAGCAGCTTTTGCCGATATATATTTATGCGAACAAACTGCTTATTAACGCAGGAGTCACCTCTGACAAAGAGAAAAAAATCTTATACCTAAAAGACGCGGAAAAAATATTTGAGTCGCTTCTCCCCGGCTGGCAGGGCATTACTGAAGAGGATGTGAAATCCGCTGAGGATGTTATGAACCATCCGAGAGTATATGCCGGCCTGACTTATGGGAAGGGCGGAGAAATGGAAGAATATTCTACAGATTCAGGTGACAGAGGTATAAAGGCATAAAAACTGGTTAAACAGAATATGTCAAGAAAGCCCGGATGTTAAGTCTGTATCGTTTAAAACGGTATCACCCGGTGAAAGTTTAAGGTTCTAAAGCAATAGCCGCTAAACGAATTTACGTACAGGGTAATTATGGTTTACGCATTTTGGTTCTTTCCTGTTGGTATTTTGTCTAGTATATCAACTGAAGGGCAAACTGTTCTACACACGTTAAATACACTTCCTTTCATTGTAAACTGCTAATTTTCCCTTAAAAAAGGGCATAAAAAATAGGACTAAGTTAGTGAAACCATTGATATTTCGGGTTTGCTATCTTAGTCCTATTATAACAGAGCCACTTAAGAACGACCGCACCACGCTTATCAACCACGCCATAACTGACAACACTGTGCATTACCGAGTGTCACATCAAAGAAACATTATATTTATGGGTTTTCTTGAAGCCTGCTTGCGGTGTCGTTAACTTTTTCTGATTTTCTAAACGATCAACCAATATTTTTAAAAACTCTTTTTGACAAAAGCGCAATCACCAGCGAAATAACTGCTGCACCAAATACAATAAAATACGGCGTTGTCTTATAATAATCGAACAAAAATCCATACATAGCTTGCCCAATTGGTTGTGCGCACATAGCGAAAGCCATAATGAGGGACAGCACTTTGCCTGTGAGGTGAGTTGGTGTTTCACCTTGAATGAATGTAAGCATTTGTACAGTCACCATTGTCGCAACGCTCATCATTAAAAAGCAGCTTATGTTGATAACTAAATAACTGACAAAGGGCGGTAATTCAAGCCATAGCGAAATCGTCATCGGTAAAAGTAGAGTTGAGACAATCAATAAAAGTAAGTATATATTTTTGATGTTTAACTTTTTCGCCAAAACACCGACCATTATGCCGCCCAAAATTCCTCCGGCTGCTAATGACCCCTGCGAATATCCGTAAAGCTG
>CAYLSP010000189.1:0-3682 GCA_964385935.1 uncultured Defluviitaleaceae bacterium | reverse complement strand
GTTAAAAAAGATGATACGTTTATTCTTTGCTGCGACGGATTTTGGGAACTAATAGACGAAAAAAACATGATGAAATGCTTAAAATCCTCTAAGACCCCCGAAGAATGGCTAGAGGTTATGGAAAAAGAAGTTATAAAAAACGGAATAGGCAAAAATATGGACAATTATTCGGCAATAGCTGTTTTTATAAGGTAGGTGACTAAAATGGCAGTTATAAAATGCGAAAACAGCCACTATTATGACAGTTCTAAGTATAGCGAATGCCCACACTGCAAATCCGGCACTCCTGACCAATCAAAAAGCCCTTTAGGAATGGAACGGCAAATTGAAGACATGATGACCATTGCCAAGTATTCCCAGAATATACATATATCACCCCAAGTTTCAAAAAGTTCAGCCTATGATAATGAAAAAACAGTTAATATGCAGCTTTCTGCTCCATCCGCAGTGAGGGGAGAAGAAAAAACAGTAGGTCTTTTCAAGAAAACTATGAAAATGGATCCTGTTGTGGGCTGGCTTGTTTGCGTGTCCGGAAACGAAAAAGGGCGGGACTACCGTATTCACTCAGGAAGAAATTTCGTCGGCAGATCTCATAAAATGGACATATGCATAGTTGACGACGAGGGAATTTCCCGGGAAAACCATTGTTCAATAATTTACGACCCAAAGGGAAATACATTTATTCTCATGCCCGGAGAAGGAACCTCCACTTTTTTAAACGGCGAATTTGCCGATAAAAGCGCGTTTCTTACGGAAAATTGTCTTATAAAAATGGGCGAAAGCGAATTTTACTTTGTGCCCTATTGCAAGGAGGGACGGGTATGGCTTTAAAATTTTGGCTTAAATTCACCGCTTTTTTCCTTACTATACTGACTGGAGTTTCATTTTTCCAGATAAATGCTAAAGCCTCCGTTGATAGCATTACACTGCAACAATCCTTTGTCACAATGCCGGCCATAGACATTTTTTTCTATGCCGAACAAGACAATGACCCGTTATATTGGGAAAATGCAGAAATCACCGGAACTCTGGACGGCAAACCTTTAGATTTTGTGAGCGTAAAGCCTGCCGAGAATGTTGACGGCATTACATACATGATTTTGGTAGATGAATCCACCTCCGTTAAAAATAACCAAGTTACTGACATAAAGCAAACCGTAAAAGAGTTTGCTAAAACATTGGGTACAAAGGACCGCCTTTTGTTAATAACCTTTGGTGTAGATGTCGAAGTTATTTTAATGGGCACAGAAACAGAAGAAGAAATCGAAGCCGCAATTGACAGCATTACTAATAACCAAAAAGGCACACGGTTCTATGACGCTATTAACAAAGCCATAGAAATATCCGAAAACAGCGGAAACAACCTTCCTGAAAGAAAGGCCGCCTTTATTATTTCTGATGCGGTTGACTATAACATGGGCGGATACACTGTTGATGAACTGATTGCTAAATTAAAGGAATGTAATCTCCCTATTTACGCGCTGGGACTAAATACAGGCGACAAACAAAGTCTGGACACTTTTGGCTCAATAGCCAGAAACAGCGGTGGTAACATAGACGTGGTTTCCTCCTCTATCTCCGAGAGCTTTAATAAACTTCTGGACTATATGAACGAGACTATGGTAGTTTCTTTTTTATCAAAAACGAACGTTGCCAGCCAAAAGTCTGAAAAACTAATTATCACATTCAAATTCCCCGAAAAAACCATAGAAAAAACCATGGACATCATTCCAAAAAAATGGACTCGGGATGATTCAAAGCCATACATAACTTCTTATTCCCAAACAGCCCCCAACGAAATTACAATTTATTTTTCCAAGGACGTTGACGGCGCAGGAAACAAAAATAATTATATTGTAAAACACGAAAATGGCGTAATATATCCCGTTCTTAAATCTGCTTATATAAACGAACCCCCAACAGCCGTTCTAACCTTTGACGAGCTGTATCAGGGAAAATATACTATTGAAATAACCGATGTTACTGACGTTTCAATGGAGAAAAATGCTCTTGAAGCCGGGTTTGAGCTTATTTGCACTGGAGAAACTGCTCCTCCTGCCGGTCAATCAACGAATGTTACGGAAATTAACATAAATCAGGGCGAAGGAGGAGTAAACGCCGCCGCCATAGTTGCGGGAACGGTAGCCCTTGTCCTTATAATAATTATTATTTCGTATAATGTGGTCAAAAAAAGGCGCGGTATCGTCACAATCGATGGCAAAGTTAATTTTGTCGACTCTGTGGAAGTTAAACACCACTTTGCCGCAGCAAATCCTTCCCCAATATTAACAAACACCAAAAACTTGTGCCTCACTATAACAGACCCCGCCGGAGCAGTAAACAGGGTTGATACCGACATTTCCGGCAGCATATTTATAGGCCGCTCTTCCATGTGCAATTTATATTTTGACGACATGATCCTGAGCCGCCAACATTTTGTTATAGAAGAAGAGAACGGCGAGTTTTTCATATCCGATCTGGATACTGTTAACGGCACATTTCTGAACGGAGTTAAGGTTGGAAAACGCAGAAAGCTTCAATACGGTGATATTATTACAGCCGGTCAGATTAAAATTGTCTTTGAAAATAAGTAGCGGGTGTGATTCTATGAATTCTAAAAACAGCGCTTCAAATTTATGCCCCAACTGCTTTTCTAACAGCTATTTCAGCCAGAAATGCAGTGTTTGCGGATATATGGGGCTGTCCTTTTCCGAAAATAATATAATGCTTCCTCCCGGAATTCAGTTAAACCGCCGATATATACTAGGAAGGGTTTTAGGTGCCGGGGGATTTGGGATAACTTATCTTGCTAAAGATAACTTAACAGGTCTTCTTTGTGCTATTAAGGAATATTTTCCTGTTACATATGCCGTTCGCGGATCGGATAGGACAATACACCCCTCGGGAGAAAAAAATAACGAGTTTTATAAACACGGTCTTGATGTTTTTATAAACGAAGCTAAAATCCTTGAAGGATTCAGGGGCAACCCTTCCATTGTCCAGATAGTTGAATATTTTTATGATAATAACACGGCCTATTTTTCAATGGAATATCTGGACGGCGTTAGTCTAAAGGCTCTTGCTAAAAGCATGGGCGGAAAAATCCCACATTCACTGGCCATTGAGGTGTTACAGTCCGTGCTTATAACCTTACAGCATGTCCACGCTAAAGGGATGCTTCACAGAGACATTTCACCCGAAAACATACTTTTAACAAAAAAGGGCGAAATAAAGCTCATTGACTTTGGCGCAACGAGATATTATGTAAGCGAAAAAAGTCGGAATTTATCAGTCATTTTAAAACCCGGCTTTGCCCCGCCCGAACAATATTCAAGCAAGGGCAATCAAGGCCCGTGGACGGATATATACGCGCTGGCCGCCACATTTTATTATTCTGTAACCGGGCAGATGGTTGCCGATTCAATGGATAGGCTTCATAATGACAGAGTGCCTGATATTCACGAGTTAATTGCCGGTTCAGACCCGAGAATTTCAAAATTAATAAGAAGAGCATTGGAACTGGATTATAAAAAGCGGTATCAAAACGTCGGCGACATGCTTAACGACCTCAATAAAATTCCTCTTCCAAAGAATGAGCCTGCACCGCCGTCACAAAATAATCCTTACCAATACAGACCTCATCAGCCGAAGGATTATAAACAGCAAATTAACGATTACAAAA
>CAYLSP010000188.1:0-3720 GCA_964385935.1 uncultured Defluviitaleaceae bacterium | reverse complement strand
AGCCAACTTGCCATAAAAAATTTGGTGAAGCCATTGCAATTTTGGCTGGAGACGGTCTTCTTAACGAAGCGGTTGAAGTTATGGCTGCCGAATGTGCAAAAGAGCCCGATCAGGGGAAAAACAGAGCTCTATATGAAATTGTTAAATCAGCCGGAAATCACGGAATGATAGGCGGTCAAACGTCAGATGTTCTTAGTGAGAATAAAAAAGTAGATTTTGAGACATTAATATATATACATAAGCATAAAACGGCGGCGCTATTTGAAGCGGCGCTTTGCGCGGGAGCCATGCTTTCGGGAGCTTCTGAGGCGGAACTAAGATTGTTAAGGGAATCCGCCGAAAATCTTGGTATTGCTTTTCAAATAAAAGATGATATATTAGATGTAACAGGAGAAGAAGCTATCCTCGGAAAAATGATAAACCATGACGAAAAATCCCAAAAGGCTACCTATGTTTCAGTTTGCGGATTAGAAAAAGCCCGTGAGGATTTTGAACTGTTTTCAAAAATTGCTTTGTCAAAGCTTAAAGAAATCGACAGGGATACGTCCTATTTAATAAAGATGTACGAGATGCTTATAAACAGAAATAAATGACGGTTCGGGAGGAATAAGTTTGAACTATTTAAAAGAACTTCTGAATAATATGGTTTTGTGGGTTGCTATTCTGTCCTGGGCTGTGGCTCAAATTATTAAGGTCATTATTGAGCTTTACAGGACAAAAAAAATCAATGTTTCACTTTTCATCGGTTCGGGAGGTATGCCATCTTCTCATAGCTCCTTCGTTACCTCAATGACTACGGGGATCGGATTTAAAGAGGGCTTTGATTCGACTATGTTTGCCATATCGGCAATCATTAGCCTTATCGTAATGTATGATGCAGCCGGAGTAAGAAGGGCGGCAGGAAAACAAGCCGCAGTCCTTAACGTAATGATGAAAAACTACGATTTTCAGGGGCTTAAAATTGACGCGAGACTTAAAGAGTTGTTGGGTCACAGCCCTGTAGAAGTAGCCGCCGGTGCTATATTAGGCATACTGATTTCTATAATTTTTTCCTTTGTGATTAAGTAGGTCATATATGAAAACAAAAATATTACAAAAAATTAATTCACCAAAAGATATAAAAAAGCTGGGGCCTTATGGACTTAAAACTCTTGCAGCCGAGACAAGGGAATTTTTAATCGATTCCGTGTCAAAAACAGGGGGGCACTTAGCGTCTTCATTAGGGGTTGTGGAGCTTACCATAGCCCTGCATTATTGTTTTAATTTGCCGGAGGATAAGATTATATGGGATGTTGGGCATCAAGCCTACGCCCATAAATTATATACTGGAAGACGGGACAAATTCGATAGTTTAAGGCAACTTAACGGCCTAGGCGGCTTTCCGAAAACTTCTGAAAGTGACTGTGACGCCTTTGATACAGGGCACAGCTCAACTTCTATTTCAGCCGCCTTCGGCCTTGCCATGGGAAGGGATTTAAAAGGAAAAAAGCGCCACATAGCGGCTGTTATAGGGGACGGCTCATTAACAGGCGGGCTTGCCTATGAGGGTCTTAATAATGTTGGTAGGGCTAAAACCCCAATGATTGTCATATTAAACGACAATCAAATGTCAATCGGCGAAAACGTTGGTGCGCTTTCAAGGCGGCTTAATGAGTTTCGGGGTGATCCACATTATATAGGGGCGAAAAGGGACGTTAAGGGCTTTTTGAAAACTGTCCCTGTTATAGGAAAACCCATAAATGACGTTTTGGAAAAGACAAAGGACTCTATAAAATATCTGCTTGTCCCCGGAACATTTTTTGAGGAACTGGGGTTTAAATATTTCGGGCCTATTGACGGACATAATATTTCGGACCTTATTTCAGTTATCGGCAGGGCAAAAAAGCTTAACTGCCCTGTGCTTTTGCACGTACATACAATAAAGGGAAAAGGCTATGACTATGCCGAAAAAAATCCTGAATTATTTCATGGAGTTTCTCCCTTCTTTCCCGAGACAGGCAAGGCGCGAAATGAACCTAAAGGAAAAACCTATTCCCATTACTTTTGTGACGAACTTATAAAATGCGGGGAAGAAGACGATAGGGTTGTGGCAATTACCGCATCTATGCAATCTGGAACAGGTCTTGATCCGTTTTTTGAGAGATTCCCGGATAGGCTTTTTGACGTTGGGATTGCTGAAGGTCATGCAGTTACTTTTTCGGGAGGACTGGCTAAAGCCGGAATGATTCCTGTATTTGCCTGCTATTCCTCTTTTTTGCAAAGAGGTTATGACGAGCTGATTCACGACGTTTGCATACAGAACCTCCATGTTGTGTTTGCAATAGACAGAGCAGGTGTTGTTGGGGAGGACGGAGAAACTCATCAAGGGCTATTTGACTTGTCATATCTTTCCCATATTCCCAATATGACCATTATGGCGCCCAAAAACGGCTATGAATTAGGAAAAATGGTTAGATTTGCAATAACTGAAATGAATTCCCCTGTTGCTATAAGATACCCTAAGGGCGAGGCTACTCAAATTGAATTTCAGGATAATGACATATCATATGGAAAATCAGAAACAATATTTGAGGGAAGCGAAATCGCTCTCATATCCGTTGGATGTATGATGGAACAGGCTAAGTTCTGTTATGAAAGACTTGTAGAACTTGGCTATTCAGTTTCACTTATAAATGCTGTGTTTGTAAAGCCTGTTGATATGGAGCTAGCAAGTCGCCTTATGAAGTTTAAATATGTGTTTACCTTTGAGGATAATGTGATTATAGGCGGTTATGGAGCGTCACTGCAACTTCTTACAGATAAAAAAATCCACGTATTTGGATTTAAAAACGAATTTATAAAGCAGGGCAAGAGATCAGAAATTTTTAAACTTAATGGACTAGACGGAGAGTCCCTTTTTGAAAGAATAAAGGTTATAATTGATATCCAAAAGGGAAATGACTTAGAGGTAAGAAAAAATGGAACGGCTTGATTTGATTTTAATGAGAACTTATGGTCTGCCTAGAGAATATGCGAAGGAGCAGATAGCAGCGGGACTTGTTGAGGTCAACGGTAAAATCAGGAAAAAACCAGGAGAAAAGTTTAACGACTTAGATGAAATAAAATATTTTGGCGAAAAGATGAAATACGTTTCCAGAGGCGGTTATAAGCTGGAATATGCGTTAGAGAAATTCTCTATTGATTTAACCGGGAAAACCTGTCTTGATGCGGGAGCATCAACAGGCGGCTTTACAGACTGTATGCTGCAATTTGGGGCAGAGAAAGTCTTTTCGGTCGATTCGGGCAGGGCGCAGTTAGCTGAGAGCCTTAGAAACGACAAAAGGGTTATTTCGAGAGAGGGCTTAAATATAAAAGATATTGGAAACACTGATATTTCAGGCGTTGATTTTGCGGCGGCGGATTTATCTTTTATATCGATTGAAAAGGTAGCTTGCTATATTGCGGAAACAGTAAAAGATGGCGGTTTCATGGTTTTTCTTATAAAACCGCAGTTCGAGGCCGGGGCGAAAAATCTTAACAAGCACGGAATATGCAAAAGCCTGAAAGTCCACCAAGACGTGCTTAAAAGCGTAGTTACCCACTTTTGCGGCCTAGGACTTATGCCGCAGGGTCTCCTGTTTTCACCAATTGAAGGCGGGGACGGAAATATAGAGTACCTAATAAAACTGCAAAAGAGGCGTTCATATGAGAATAGGGATTGTGCCGAACATTACAAAGGAT
>CAYLSP010000187.1:0-3729 GCA_964385935.1 uncultured Defluviitaleaceae bacterium | reverse complement strand
CCTGAGCGCAGATTGACAGGAACACAGGGCCAGGGACTTGCCACATACAGAGAACTGATGCAACATCTATCTACGCTCACCCGCCCGGAAGGCGGTGCATTGGAGTCTATTTTACAGAAGTGGATCAGTGCATTGCAAGCGTCAATTGCAAAGGAAAATGGATATCGGCCCGGTGACCCTGAAATAATTCAGGTGGTTAGTGATCGCATTTCGGACATTTTAGCGGAATTGTCAGAAATGGCATATGGTTTTGCTTTTGGTACAGTACTTGATTCTTACTGGCGTGGAATGAAAATAGGAGATGATGCTCTAAAGCAATCTGCTTTGCGCTGGCTTCGTGGAGAATTTGCCACTAAAACAGAGGCAAAACAGTGTTTGCCCGTTGACTGTATTATTGATGACCAAAGTTGGTATGAATTTTTAAAGCTATTTGCGTTATTTGTGAAAAAAGCTGGGTTCAGAGGATTATTGATTTTTATGGATGAAGGTGTGAATCTCTATAAAATTTCTCATAAGCAAGCAAGAGATAGCAACTATGAAAAGATTTTGACTATTTTTAACGATACAATGCAAGGTAAAGCTCGATATATCGGTGTGTTTCTTAGTGGCACTCCACAATTTATTTATGATGAGCGCAGGGGTTTATTTAATTACGAAGCGCTTCGTTCTCGGCTTTCTGATAACCGGTTTGGTTCACTGGGGTTTGTGGACTATAATAGCCCGGTTATTAAACTTAATCAGCTTTTGCCAGAAGAAATTTTCTTGCTGATGGAACGGCTTTGTGAGCTTCATGGGGCGCATTATGACTATCAGTGTGCTTTAAGAGCTGAGGATTTAACGGCATTTCTTAATACTGTTGTTTCAAGATTGGGGGCAGATCAACTGCTCACTCCTCGCGAAATCACCAGAGATTTTCTTGGCCTTCTGAATATTCTTCACCAAAACCCGAATGTTACTTTTGATGAGCTTTTAAATGAACAAGGTTTTTCAGTTAAAAGTGCAGATAAGAATCCTGAGCAGGTTGAAGAAGAAGATCTGTTTGCCGAGTTTGATATATGAGTAAGTCAGCATTTGAGCGCTATGCGCCTTTTATACAAGAATATATCTATCAAAAAAAGTGGACTGATTTGCGCGAAGTACAGGTGGAAGCCTGTGAAGCCATTTTAGATACAGATCATCATGTCATTATTGCTTCGGGGACAGCTTCCGGAAAGACGGAAGCTGCCTTTTTCCCTATCCTGACCGCGCTTCAACAAAAGCCATCAAATTCAATTGGCGTTATGTATATAGGGCCTCTAAAAGCGCTTATCAACGACCAGTTTGAACGATTGAGCGGATTATTAGAGGATAGTTATATTCCTGTTTGGCCTTGGCATGGTGATGTTTCACAAACAGTTAAAAAACGCGCGATGAAGGAAGCACAGGGTATTTTGCAAATCACACCGGAATCCTTAGAGGCTTTGCATATGCGACGCCCTGGTGACGCTGTGCGACTTTTTTCTGACTTGCGTTTTATTGTAATTGACGAAATTCATGCCCTAATGGGAGCCGATCGTGGTTTACAGGTCATGTGTCTAATTTCTCGGTTAGAAAGACTGGCAAACTGTAGCCCAAGAAGAGTTGGTCTTTCGGCAACCTTGAATGATTACTCTACTGCGTTGGAATTTTTGTCTTCTGGCAGCCAGAGAAAGGCGGTTCCAGTTGGTATTCACTCCCACAAGAGGACGATATCATTGTGTGCTGAGAGCTTCGTATTGCCGAAAGATAATGAAAAAGCACAAGTGGTTTTAAATCAATATAATAAATTTATTTACGATAACTCTTACAATAAAAAGTGCCTGATTTTTACAAATAGTAGAAGTGGGGCTGAAGAGGTTATTTCTAATATGAAAAGCCTTGCGATACAAAATCAACATCATGACGTTTTTTATGTCCATCACGGCAGTGTGTCGGCGACACTTCGTCATGAGGCAGAAATGGCACTTAGGAATCAACAGGGGCCAACAGTAGCAGCGGCCACATTAACGCTGGAACTGGGCATTGACATTGGCGACTTAGATTCCACCATCCAGATAGGCGCGCCTTATTCCTGCGCCAGCTTTGTGCAACGCTTAGGCCGCTCCGGCAGACGCACAGGAAAGTCACAAATGATGTTTGTTGATCTTTATGAGGAATCTAATGAAAATCCTTTTGATATGCTTCCTTGGAATTTAGTGCGAGCAATTGCAATTATTCAGCTCTATCTTGAGGAGCGGTGGGTAGAACCGTTTTTATTAAAGCCAAAACCCTTTAGCCTTCTTGCTCATCAAACGCTTAGTACAATAATGACTTATGGCGAACTTACACCAGCTGATTTAGCAAAAAAAGTGTTAACCTTGCCTGCCTTTTTAAATGTAACGCAAGATGAATATCGTTTGCTTTTAAGAAATATGATTGCTGAGGATTATTTGCAACGGATGGAATCCGGCGGCATTATTTCCGGAATAAAAGGTGAACAGATTGCTAATCACCACTCATTTTATGCGGTTTTTCAAGATGAACAGGCTTATCATGTTCTTAGCCAGACAGGTGAAGTGGGTATGCTTGACAATTGTCCGGCAGTAGAAGAAGTTTTTGTATTGGCTGGACGTAGTTGGATGGTACAGTCTATTGATGAAGAACGAAAAATCATTTATGTAAAGATAGTAAAAAACAAACGAATTCCTGCTTGGAGTGGCACGGCAGCAGAGATTCACACAAAGATAGTTCAACGTATGAGGAAGGTTTTTGAGGAAGATGTGATGTATCCTTATCTTCAACCGGGTGCATCAACAATATTAATAAAAGCCAGGCAGTTTGTTAAAGAAACAGGACTATTAAACGCCGATATTATTCCAATAGATCAACATTCATTTTATATGTGTCCATGGATTGGAACGAAAGAGCTTTCGACGATTAAAAATATATTTTTAAATGGTTTGAAAAGTGAATTGAAGATTTATTCTGTTAATGGTAGTAGGCACTATTTACAGATTTATTCAGGTTTATCGTTAGCATCTTTTATTGAAAAGATAAAACAGCTTGAGATAGATGTCCATAACCCAGACTTAGTTTTGCCTGTTGATCTTGCTCCTAAAGTAGACAAGTATGATAAAATGGTTCCTAATATGCTTTTGCGAAAGGCTGCTCTTTATAACCAGTTCGATGTTCCTGAGGCAGTGGAGCTTTTTAAGAAACTATCCTTTTGAGTTTTGTTATCTATATGATAATGTAGAATGTGATTTTATTTATGAAGAAGCCAAAATAATTTAATAAGGGAAAGCCCCAAAACTTGGTAGAAGGAAAATACTTTAAAAAATCGCACGGGAAATAGATTCCTATGCGATTTTTTTCTGTTATATGAATTTTAACACTTGGTTAGAAATGGTGTGTAAGTTTATTCAAATCAATTCTTCGGATTATTTTTTTGTAATTCAATAAACCGTTTGAACTGACTGTATAAAGATGCCTCTAATTCACTTTTGAAAAAACAATTCCGTCGGACTAAAACCTTCATCCGTCTTGAACGGGTTTTAGCTATGTCTGGCGGAATTTGACACAAAGACACGATTTCGTCAGTATCGTTAATTCCAAGGCCCCAAAGCACACAGGCGGGCGCTAGAAGTCGCATAGCGAAGCTGTTAGCCTCAAGCTCTGTTCGCGGCACGCCGCCGCATTTTTCGTGGACATGAAAGCCCGCTATAAGCGGAT
>CAYLSP010000186.1:0-3742 GCA_964385935.1 uncultured Defluviitaleaceae bacterium | reverse complement strand
AAAAACTGTCCCATTAATGGGACAAATAAACATATAGTATTTAAATTAAATACTTTAAGTAGTAAAATATCACATACAAAGGGTGTAAAAACATGTTAAGTGAAATAAATAAAATTAGAGTAGAATCAAATATGTCAATAAGGGCTTTATCTATAAAATCAGGTATATCCAAATCGCTTATAGGGCGTATTGAAAATTCACAGTCAATTCCAAAAATTGATATTGTATGTAAACTCGCC
Source organism: uncultured Defluviitaleaceae bacterium (assembly GCA_964385935.1). Taxonomy (GTDB): domain Bacteria; phylum Bacillota; class Clostridia; order Lachnospirales; family WRAX01; genus CAYLSP01. Next base: position 3,503 of record CAYLSP010000186.1, on the reverse strand, counting down.
AAAGCCTTAAATATGAATCCTGAAATATTATTTTCAATATTAGTTAGAGATGAGAACTTCGACAAAATTAGTTACATTAAAGGAAAGGAGAAATAATTTGATAGATGACAAAAAAGGGATGGATGAGGATAGATATATTGATGGATGGAGAGTTTTGCCTTCATTGGTTTTAGACGCATCAGAAACAGAACCACAAATAATCAGATTAATTAAACAGTTAAAAGCTCAGAAAATTATTTCAAAACTTAACAGTCCTGAATGTATAAAAAAAATATATGATTAAAGGTTCTTTTATAAATATTGCCTGTTGATTATTTGATTATCAAGTTTTATAATAGGACTTATCAGTTTTAACTCTGAACAATAGTCATGGGGTGTTTATATGGATTTAAGGCAATTAGAAGCTTTTATTCAAGTGGTAAATCACAGCAGCTTTTCAAAAGCGGCAGAAGCCGTTTATTTGTCACAGCCTTCTATAAGCGCATATATTAACTCGTTGGAAAAAGAGCTTGGAACTCAGCTTATTTACCGCTCTACAAAGGAGGTTTTTCCAACTGCTGCCGGTAAAATACTTTATGAACACGCCCAGAATATAGTGAAGCTTTTAGAAAACTCTGTTTTTGAAATAAAAAATCTTTCTGAAAACCCCGGCGGTGAAATTAATATTGCCGCCTCCTCGGTGCCGTCGCAGCATGTGCTTCCTGAAATTATGGCCGCCTTTAAGAGAAAGTTCCCCGGTGTGACCTATAGAATCACACAGTCGGACAGTAATGACGTAATAAAAAGTATTAAGGCTTATCAATGTGATTTTGGGGTTGTTGGGGCTCTTATTGACGAACCCCGTTGCGTTTTCGACTTTTTCGCATCAGACAAGCTCATAATGATAACGCCATATGAAAAAAGATTCATTGGAATCACTTCTTTTGATCCCGACTTTCTGCGGCGGCAAGAGTTTATTATGAGAGAACAGGGCTCAGGTACGAGACAAACCTTTACCCGGTTTATAAGTGACCTTGGCATTAAAATCGAAGAGCTTAACATTGTAGCTCAGATGAATAATACGCAGGGAGTGATTCAGGCTGTCTCAAGCGGGCTGGGAATTTCAGTTGTATCCTCTTTTGCCGCAGATTTATATATTCGTGAAAAACTGGTTCATCCAATAGAACCAAACAATATGAATTTGAACAGAGCCTTCTACTTTACACACAAGAAAGATGTCCTTCTTTCTCCCATTGCTGAAATTTTTATTTCCTTTGCAAAAGAATACATGCGAGATAAAAAGGTGGTCTGTTAATGAAATATAGCTTTTTGCCACTTGTTAATGAAAGCTGCAAAGTCCTAATTCTTGGTTCTTTGCCGGGAGAATTGTCCTTGGAAAAACAACAATATTACGCCCATCCTCAAAACTGCTTTTGGCGTATGATGTTCGAGATATTGGGTGAGCCATATTCAGAAGATTACAAAACAAAATGCGATATGTTACTGCGACATAACATTGCCCTATGGGATGTTGTTTGTTCAGCCGAGCGTGAAGGCTCTCTTGATGTTGATATAAAAAATGCTGTGCCCAACGACATTGTGGGTTTTCTAAATAGGTATAGTCAAATAAATAAAGTATTGCTAAACGGCGGTAAAGCGACATCGCTTTTTAAAAAACATTTTAAGAATGTTGAAGTTAAGGTTGTTTCCTTGCCATCAACTAGTCCAGCTAACGCTAGTATGAATTATGCACAGAAAAAAGAGCTGTGGGGAAAAGGGTTCTGAGCCATTTCCGTATTTCTTGGACTAATCACTTGCTTGACTTTAATTGAATTTTACCGTATAATTGATATATTCTAGAAAATTGGAGTTGGGAAGATGAAGAAACTTACTTGCTAATCAACAACAATAAAACACATGGTTTTTTTTGTTGTGTCTGCAGGAAGTTTATTTTTATACCCAATTTTTTTATACCAATTTTTTAGGAGATGAGCATATGTCCCAAATAAACGTTTCTAATTTAACTTTTTCATACCCCGGCAGCTATGACAACATTTTTGAAAACGTGTCATTTCAGCTTGATACGGACTGGAAGCTTGGCTTTACCGGCCGTAATGGACGTGGCAAAACTACGTTTTTGAATCTGCTGATGGACAAGTACGAGTATTCCGGCTTAATAAGTTCAAGCGTTCGCTTTGAATACTTCCCATATGAAATAGACATTAATACCGAAACTTCGGATGTTTTTAGTAAAATATGCCCCGGCTGCTTTGATTGGCAGATTGAAAAAGAACTTTCCCTGCTTGATGTTTCAGACGATGTTTTAATCCGCCTTTTCTCTACTTTGTCTGAGGGTGAGCGTACAAAGGTTTTGCTTTGTGCCTTGTTTCTAAAAGAAAACAGCTTTCTGCTGATTGACGAACCTACGAACCACCTTGATATGAAAGGCCGTGGTGTTTTAAGCAAATATTTCCGCTCAAAAGGTGGTTTCATTCTCGTCTCACACGACAGAATATTCCTTGATAACTGCGTAGACCACATCCTGTCTATAAACAGGACTAATATTGAGGTTCAGCAGGGTAATTTCTCAACGTGGCTTGAAAACAAAACAAGACAGGACAATTTCGAGCTTGCCGAAAACAGGCGGCTCAAATCGGATATCAAGCGTCTCAAAGAAGCATCACAGCGCACGTCTAAATGGTCTGATGACGTCGAAAAAAGCAAGTTTGGGCAAAGAGTGTCCGGTATTAAGCCGGATAAGGGTTATATCGGGCATAAGGCTGCAAAGATGATGAAACACTCAAAGTCAATTGAAACAAGACAGCAAGCGGCCATAGACGAGAAATCAAAGCTTCTGAAAAATATCGAAACATCGGACAGTCTTAAACTTTTACCGGCTTCTTACCATAAAACCCGCCTTGCGGAGCTTGAAAACGTTTCGGTTTGCTACGGTGTTAATACAGTTTTTAGCGGTGTAAGCTTTACAGTTGAACGAGGGGAACGGATTGCCATTGTGGGCAAAAATGGATCAGGGAAATCAAGCATTATAAAACTTATTTCGGGAGTAGATATGCCATGTTACGGCAATGTTCTTATCGGCGCCGGCCTTAATATTTCCTATGTGCCACAGGATACATCATTTTTATCCGGCGATTTAAGGGAATATGCCTATGAAAACGGCATTGACGAAAGCCTGTTTAAGGCAATCTTGAGAAAGCTTGATTTTTCACGGTTACAGTTTGAAAAGGATATTAAAAGCTTTAGCGCTGGGCAGAAGAAAAAGGTTTTAATAGCTAAAAGCCTGTGCGAAAAAGCTCATCTGTATTTGTGGGACGAACCGCTTAATTACATCGACGTCATATCCCGTATGCAGATTGAAAGCCTTATTTTGGACCATAAACCCACAATGCTGTTTGTTGAGCACGACAAGGCTTTTGTGGAAAAGGTAGCAACTAAAATTGTGGAGCTTTAAAGTCATGACCACCCGCTAAGCGGGTGGCTTGATATTAGCCCTATAAGGGCAT
>CAYLSP010000185.1:0-3747 GCA_964385935.1 uncultured Defluviitaleaceae bacterium | reverse complement strand
GCATCAATTGAAGCGGCAACAGGAGAAATAGTTTCTGGACCAGATCTTATATCTCGCGGCTTTGTGTATGTCCGCGAATCCGAAGACTTAATGGAAGCTGCAAAGAAAGCCGTTTCAACAGCTCTTTCAAAATGCAGTCAATCAAAAATGACAGAATGGAACTATGTGAAAAATATTATAAGAGATACCTTAAAGGAATATGTTTGGCAGCAAACCAAAAGAAGCCCTATGATTTTGCCTATTATAATGCAAGTGTGACCAATGCAATGTGAGAGTGTCAAAAAACATTTTGATACTCTCACAACAAAATGTTAGGAGGCGTCTTATGGAAGATATAGTCCAATCTGCTCAAAGCCTAGCTCATATGTTAATAAACAGCGATATCTATAAGAACTATAACGATGCTAAGGCGGAGATAAAAACACGTCCTGATTTGCTAAAAAAAATCGAGGAATATAAGTCCTTAAACATGCGTTATCAGCTCAGTATGATTAAGGAAAATGAGAACCCGCCTTCTTTTGATGATGAAAAACGGCTTTCCTATATGTTTCAGCAATTAATTGCCGATGAAAAATCAAGACAATTTCTTGAATCTGAAAAAAAATTATTTACACTGATGGAAAGAATTTATGATATAATTGGAACGGCATGTAAAATAGAATTTTTTGATTGCTAAATTCCAAATTTCGGGGGCATCATATGCATAAAAAACCATTCAGAATATTCATGAATATATTCAGTTACATTTTAGGCTCAGTGTTTAACATAGCGCTTTTTATCGGAACTATCCTTCTGGTTATTACGTTTACATCAAAGGGGTTCAATTTTGGTAAGGACTTTGTTAAAGGTGAAACCAGAAGGGGTGAGCCAAAAGAGGTAGTTGTCGTTATTCCTGAGGAATCTGATTCAAGTGAAATCGCCGCTATTTTAAAAGAAAACGGGCTTATTGACAATGAGTTCTTGTTCAAACTTCAATCAAAGTTAAACGGAACGGACGATTTGTTTAGAAGTGGGACGTTTGTTCTTAATATGGCCATGTCTGAAAATGAAATTATGGACGCGCTCCAGAGCGTGAAATATATTCAAACTGCCCCAGAAGAGAAAGTAACAATACCCGAAGGACTTACCCTAAAACAAATAGGACAGATATTTGAAAGCAAGAAATTTTTTACATGCGAAGAATTCCTTAAAGCGTGTAATAATTTAGAGGACTATGACTATTCTTTTATTTCTGAGATTCCCAATAGGGAATTTGTACTTCAGGGCTATTTGTTCCCGGATACCTATTTCCTTTCTGACAAACCCACTCCAAAACAAGTTATTGAAAAAATGCTGGACAGATTTGAACAGGTTTTCACGTATGCATATCATCAGAGAGCGGATGAGCTTGGAATGACCATGGACGAGGTTTTGACACTGGCCTCAATTATTGAAAAGGAAATAAGAATCCCTGAGGAACGGGAGCTGGCATCGGCAGTTATGCATAACCGCTTAGAAATTAAGATGCCGCTGCAAATGTGCTCAACTGTGCTTTATGCTCTTGATAAGTCAAGAGACAGGCTTCTTCTTGCGGATCTGGAAGTAAAATCCCCGTATAATACCTATATTAATCAGGGATTGCCGCCGGGACCGATTGCCTGTCCGGGCGAGGCTTCAATAAGAGCGGTTTTATACCCCGAAGAAAATTGTGACTATCTCTATTTCGTTCTGAAAGACACTGATACGGGGGAACACTTTTTCACAGGGGATTATAATGAGTTTTTAAGGGCAAAGGATTCCTATAATGACCAATTTTAGATCGGATTCGGAAAATTTTTCGGAAAAAGAATTTAGTATGGCAGATTTGAATAAACATATTTCTCCTCCAGGGCTTTTTGAATTAGAGGCCGCCGCAAGGCAAGAAAATCTGCCTATAATACCTAAGGAGACGGCAAGGTTTCTTTCCGTTCTTCTTTCAGCCCTTAAACCAATGAATATTTTGGAAGTAGGTTGCTGCGTTGGATTTTCCGCTGCGCTTATGTCGGGTTATTTAGGTGAGGGCGGTCATGTTATTACGATAGACCGCTACCCATACATGATAGAAAGAGCTAAGGAAAACTTTAAAAAGCTTAATTTAACGGATAAGGTGACGCTTTTAGAAGGAGATGCCCTTGACATTCTGCCAACACTAAACCAAACATTTGATTTTGTGTTTATAGATGCGGCTAAAGCCCATTATTCAGAATTTTTGTGCCACAGCCTCAGGCTAACAAAAAAGGGTGGTGTTCTTGCATTTGATAATGTTTTGCAAAAGGGAATGGTGTTTCAGGATCGCTTTTCCGTCAAACGTCGCGATAGGACAACCCATAGCCGGATGAGAAAGTTTCTGTGGCAGATTACTGAGACGGATGGACTTGAAACAAGTGTTTTACCAATTGGGGACGGACTTGCCCTATGCGTAAAAATAGAAGATGACGTGATAATCAGAGAGGATTGTCCTTATGATAAATGATAAGAATGAAATTGAACTTCTTGCACCTGCCGGTGATTTGGAACGGCTGAAAACTGCAGTGCTTTATGGGGCGGACGCAGTTTATGCTGGTGGGGCTGAATTTTCTTTGAGGGCAAATGCAAAGAACTTTGATTTGGCTCAAATGCAGGAGGGCATAAAGTTTTGTCACGAGCATAATGCAAAGTTTTATGTTGCCGTGAATATTTTTGCCCATAATAGGGATTTTGAGGGGCTTGAAGAATATCTTATTAAGCTTCGGGAAATGGGAGCCGATGCAGTAATTGTCTCAGATCCCGGCGTTTTTTCTATTGTAAGAAAAACAATTCCTGAAATGGATATTCATATTAGCACCCAGGCAAATAATACGAACGTTAATTCCGCGCTTTTTTGGCGGGAGTTAGGGGCAAAGAGGATTGTTCTGGCTAGAGAATTATCATTTTCAGAGATTCGTGAGATTTATGACGAAACTATCGAAACAGGTCTTGAACTGGAAGCCTTTGTCCATGGCGCTATGTGTATCTCCTATTCGGGAAGATGTCTTTTAAGCAATTATTTAAGCGGTCGGGACTCAAATCAGGGAGACTGCTCACATCCTTGCAGATGGAAGTATCACCTTGTTGAAGAAACACGCCCGGGTCAATATATGCCGGTTTTTGAGGACGATAGAGGAGCATATTTCTTTAATTCAAAGGATTTATGCATGGTGGGAAACATAGGAGAACTTATAAATTCAGGCATTAAAAGCTTTAAAATTGAAGGGCGTATGAAGACGTTATACTATGTTGCAAACGTGGTTAAAACCTATAGAACTGCTATTGATGACTATTTAAAACATGACGGAACATATGAAAAAAATTTTGATATGTATCTGGCTGAAATAAGAAAAGCCAGTCACAGGGATTTTACCGATGGATTCTACTCTGGAAAACCCGACGGAAATCAGCAGATTTATGAAAACAGCACCTACATAAGGGGTTATGATTTTGTCGCGCTAGTAAAGGGATATGACGAAAAACTTGATATGGTGGAAATTGAGCAGAGGAATCGTTTTTTTCCCGGAGACTGTTTAGAGGTATTAAAAGTGAAGGGCGAGAATTTCACTATTATAATTGATGAAATTTATGACGAAAAGGGAGTTTCTGTTGATTCTGCTTCTCATGCCCAACAAAAACTTTATATAAAAACAAGTAAACCTCTTGAAGAATTTGATATGCTTAGAAGGGCAGTAAAATAGGGCTTCATAAACTAAAAGCCCT
>CAYLSP010000184.1:0-3764 GCA_964385935.1 uncultured Defluviitaleaceae bacterium | reverse complement strand
TAGGATATATAAAAATGGCCGGCCATACTTAGCGTATGAGCCGGTCATTTTTATTGTAAATAATTAAAATGTTTTACATTAATGTAGTAGAATCAGGCATTTTCTGTGAAAGTTCCATTTTAATCTGCTGAGCTTCCTGCTGGTTAGCTGTGGGAGAGCAAGTATAGTATCCTTTAGACTCAGCTATTTTATAGAGGTCATATTGGAATTTTTCATCGCCGTCTCTCATCTGCTGAAAGGTTTTTCTAAGGTTTTGATCAGAGCATTCTGTGATAACCTTCGCATATGAACCTATGCTTGATTTTGTTCCGGATAAAACGTCCAAAACCATGTCTTTTTCTTGCATTTTGTTTTCCTCCTATATCATGGAAATAAGATCTTGTGCGCTCTTCTTAGCCTGTTGGGATGCCTGTGTAAACATTTGCTTAATTTGTGGATCGTTGCACTGACTAGCATAAGTCCCTAGCTTTGACGACATAGTTTGATGACATGAAACTACTTCCCGGATTGCATTTAATTCGGTTTGGCTTAAATTAGGCATTTGTATTACTCCTTTCATTTTAAAATTATTACATCCTATATTCTGTAATAATTTCAAAATTTTATACATAAATGGAAAAATTTTTATATTTTTTTCCGCATAGCGTTGAGTACAACAAGCAGAGTAACACCCACATCAGCGAAAATAGCAAGCCACATTGAAACCAGAACCCCTGTTGCGCTCAAAATCAGGACGCTGAACTTGACAAGAAGAGCAAATGAAATGTTTTGCCGAACTAGTTTCATTGTATTTTTCGCGATTTTTATAGCCATAGGAATTTTTATCGGCTCATCATTTATAATAACAACATCCGCCGCCTCAACAGCTGCATCAGAGCCTATTCCACCCATAGCAACACCCACGTTAACTCGAGCCAAAACGGGAGCATCGTTTATTCCGTCCCCCACAAAAAGGATTTTGGAGGATGGCTTTTCATCATAAATCTCTTCAATTTTATGAACTTTTTCGTTTGGCAGAAGATCATAAAAAACATTTTCTATTCCAACTTCTTTAGCTGTAAGCTCAGCGGATTCCCTCCTGTCGCCGGTCAGCATTGTTATATTTTTTAACCCCAGCTTTTTAAGATCTGAAACCGCCTGTTTTGCGTCATTTTTTATCTCATCTGATATTATTAATTGCCCAATATATTTTCCGTCCTCACTAACATAAACTGCCGTTCCCATATTTTTGTATTTCGGCGGGCGCAGACCTTCTTTTTCCATTAGCTTGTAGTTTCCAACGGATACGCCCTTCCCTTTCAAAATTCCCTTAACTCCATAGCCGGAAATCTCTCTATAGTCCGAAACTGCCATTTCTTTTTTAACATTTTTTGATTCATAATCGGAAATTATGGACTTAGCGATTGGGTGGACGGAATAAAATTCAAGGGCATATGCTTTTTCAAGCAATTCCCTTTCAGAAACACCCTTTTCAGGCAATATTTTCACTACTTTATATACGCCTTTTGTTATTGTCCCCGTCTTATCAAAAACAATATTATCGATTTTACTAAGCTCCTGTATATAGTTACTTCCTTTAATAAGTATACCTCGCTTTGACGAGTCTCCAATGCCCGCAAAAAACGTCAATGGCACTGATATTACAAGGGCACAGGGACATGACACAACTAAAAATAACAGCGCCCTATGTATTGATTCAGAAAATTCCACTGAAAAAAACAGAGCCGGAATAACAGCCATTATTAACGCCAGCCCAACAACCACCGGCGTGTATATCCTAGAGAATTTTGTAATAAACCGCTCTGCCGGGGCTTTTTTCGCGGAGGCTGTCTCAACCATCTCCATTATTTTAACAACTGTTGATTCGCCGAAAACCTTAGTTGTTTTAATTTTCAGCATACCATCCGTATTAATGGAGCCGCTTAAAACACTGTCTCCTACAGAGACTTTTTCAGGAACGCTTTCTCCTGTCAGAGAAGAAAGGTCAACAAAGGCAGAACCCTCAGTAATAATGCCGTCAAGAGGGATTTTTTCTCCGGGCTTCACCAATATAATACTGCCTAAGCCCACGTCTGCCGGATTTGTCTTGATTACTTCACCGTTTTTAACAAGATTAGCATAATCAGGCTTTATATTCATTAAGTCCTTAATGGACTTTCTTGATTTTCCAACTGCCAGTCCTTGTAAATATTCCCCGATTTGGTAAAACATTATGACAGCCACGGCTTCGGGATATTCGCCAATACAAAACGCGCCAATGGAAGAAAGTGACATAAGGAAGTTTTCGTCAAAAACAGAGCCCTTCAATATATTTTTAGCCGCAGTTATTAAAATATCATATCCTGTAAGAAGGTATGCCACTAAGAAAAGTGACAGGCTAAGAGAATCATTTTCTGAAAAAATGAAACCTGATATGAAAAGCAGAACCCCTGCCCCAAAGAGGGCTATCCTATAGGGTTTTGCGGCTGATTCATGGTCTTCATGCTCGACTTTATGCGTGATTCCAAGCTTTTCTTCAACTAAAACATCGGGCTCTAGAACCTTCACGATTGCTTTAACATCATTTACTACCTGAATTTTAGAAACATTTCCATATTCCACAATAATTTCTGAAAGCGCAAAATTTAAATCTGCTTTTTTAACACCGTCTAACCGGCGAGTTTTGTCCTCGATTTTTTGGGCACAATTGGCACACCCAAGACCCAAAAGCGATAGTTTTACTGTCTGCCCCATAATATCCGCCCCCTATAAGTTTTTAATATGTTTTATATGTTTAAGTCCTTGGGACAAAAGCGTTGCCACATGGTCGTCATCTAGGGAATAAAAAACGGTTTTACCCTCTTTTCTGAACTTAACAAGGCCGTTTTGTCTGAGAACTCTGAGTTGGTGAGAGATTGCGGATTGAGTCATATTAAGCGTTACACACAAATCACTGACGCATACCTCGTTTTCAAGCAATACATATAAAATCTTGATTCTTGTGGAGTCTCCAAAAACTTTAAATAGGTCTGAAATATAATAGGTCATTTCATCGTCAAGCTTCATTACCCTACCCCCCTGCATACATTTGAATATATGAGCAATTGTTCATATATATTATATAGTAAAGAAGGGTAAATTGCAACCCATTTTTATAAAAAAAACTGCCACAAACTAAGTTAGTTTGCGGCAGCTTTTGATTTATTTTATTAGTCTAAAATATATTCAGCTTTTTTAAGGATTTCAACAGCTTTTCCGTGGTTTGCAGGGCTTACTAATACAACAGGACCTGTACAGCCCATTCCGCTTTCAGCGTAAATTCCGGCTTTCCAAATCTCTTTAACAGCGTCTTCAAGGCTCATGATATCAACGCCTGCGATTTCTTCTGTAACGACTTCTTTAGCAGGAGCTACAACATTCTCGCTAGCGGAAGCAGAAGGAGTCTTTTGTGTTGATGCAATGATTTCTAAGAGACCTGCTTTTTTAGCCTGCTCAATTTCTGATCTTGTAACAGATTTAAGATTGTTTTTAGCAAGCTGTGAAGCGTATTTGATTGCGTTAGCAACAACAGGAACTCCTGATGCTCTTGATAAAATCATAACAATACGGTTATAGTTTTCGCCAATTCCAGGGCCATAGCCATATCCGGAAGCTTCATATCCACCGCCTGTTGTGAAGGAAGAGAACATCTTCATCATGATGTTACCTGTTAAGCTGTCTGTTACCATAACGTCAACAGCGCCGCAAAGCAGGTCATTACCACGCATTACAGAGCCGCCATCAGA
>CAYLSP010000183.1:0-3825 GCA_964385935.1 uncultured Defluviitaleaceae bacterium | reverse complement strand
ACCATATTTTGGGTTTTTTATTTATTTATTATTGGGTCGTGAGGGGCGAAAAACTGCTCTGTTTTCTTCAAAGGCTCAGCAGGATGAAGCAACTTTAAAAGAACTGGAAAGTGTTAATATTGAAGGGCTCAGATACAGAGATACTCAGGATGAAATCCTTGAACATAAAAACGTTCTTGGGATTTTTGGGGCTCAGAAGCTTAATGACCTTCTCCACCTTAATCTTATGGCAGGGGGTGCGCCCTTAACAAATAATAACGAAATAGACCTTTATTTCAACGGTAACGATAAATTTGATGAGTTGTTTAGAGATATAGAATCGGCAAAATCACATATTCATTTGCTGTACTATATTGTAAGAAACGATGAGTTGGGTCATAAAATCGTAAAGGCTCTGATCAGAAAGGCTGAACAAGGGGTAAAAATCCGTTTTATGATGGACGGAATGGGAAGCCGAGGCACAAAAAAGATGCTTAGACCTTTGAAAATCGCCGGAGGAGAGGTTGAAATTTTTCTCCCGCCCAACTTTACCCGAATCAATTTTAGAAACCACAGAAAGATATGCGTTATAGACGGTGAAATCGGATATTTGGGCGGCCTTAATATAGGTGACGAATACTTGGGAAAAGTTAAGCGCTATGGTTTTTGGCGCGATATCCATATGAGAGTCAAGGGCGACGCGGTAAAAGATCTCCAGCTTAGATTTATGCTGGACTGGAATTTCTATGCCGCAAATAAAATCAGCGTTAATGACAGCCTTTTTCCAAAATCCAAAATAGAGTCCGGCGCTTTCATGCAGGTAGTGTCAAGCGGACCAGACACCATCTGGAGCGGAGTTCACTACGGCTATTGCAAAATGATATCAGAAGCCGAAAAAAACATCTATATGCAAACGCCCTATTTCGTGCCGGACGACAGCGTTTTCGGGCTTTTGAAAATTGCCGCCCTGGCCGGAATAGACGTTCGCATCATAATCCCCGGAAACCCCGATCATCCCTTTGTCTACTGGGCAAGTCTTTCCTATTTAGGCGAACTTTTAGACGCAGGGGTCAGATGTTATGAATACAAAAAGGGATTTATACACAGCAAGCTCCTTGTTATCGATACATTGATTTCCTCCGTTGGAACCACAAACATGGACATAAGAAGCTTCCGTCTGAACTTTGAAATAAACTCCTTTATTTATGACAGAAAAACAGCCAATAGACTGGAAAAACAATTTTTTGAAGACCTTTCGGACTGTGTTGAAATAACTCGTGAAAGTTATGCAGAGCGCAGTAAGATATCAAAAATAAAAGAATCCGTTTCACGTCTGCTGTCACCGCTTCTTTAGGAGTTTTAGTTTTCAGTATAATTTGATCTGTTTAGTTTCATAAGCTCGAATAAAACTTCTTCGGTTACTTTTTCTGCCGGAACACCAAACTTTTTTGCAAAATAACTTGATATTTCAGTGCCAAGAGCTTTTCCTGAGTCAAGCAGCCCGTTTTTTCTTCCAAAATAATCTTTCAAAACGTCGTATTCGTCCTTTGTAACAGAAAGCTTGTTTTGGATGGGGGCTTTGACCGTTTCAGCCTCCCTTATAATTGAATTCAGGCTCAGGGACTCGTTAGAAATTCTTTTTGAATTTTCTGCAACAACGATGGTAGAAGCAGCCATGTCTCCAAGTCTCTTGCTTTTTTGGGAAAACCATATCAAAATCACACCAACGCCAAAAGGATCAACAAAGAATTTTAAAACTGATCTTATTAAAATGTGGACGAATCCGGCAGGCTGACCGTTTTCCCTGATAACCCTGAGTTTAAAAAGCCGCTTGCCCGGTGTCTGTCCCCGCATAAAGATTTCTGAAACGATATAATAACCGAACAAGAAAACAAAGCTTCCTATTATTAAGGATGCCCAAACAAAATCTTGAATTTTGTATAAATATTCATAGGAATACACCTTAACCTGATATGTAAAAAAAATAGCCAGAGTGATTACTAAAACAAGCAACTGTATCAAAAGATCGACAATAGCAGCTGCCATCCTTGAACCAAGACCGGCAAGACGGTAATTTACTTCAATGTTATCAGGCGTTAAAACAGTTATATAGTTTAAATAATTCATATAAATTTCCCCTATCTATTGGAGATGATTTTGTGCGTGAAGACGACTTTATTTTAAAAAACTCAAAAAATTGGGAAACTCTTGAAAAGTTCAACAAGAAATTCAAAAAAGTTTCCGTTTCCTCATCAAAGGAAGACATACGTGAATTTGCTTCGCTTTACAGAACGGCAAGCCATAACCTTGCCTATTCGAGAACCCATTTCGGTCAGAGTAAAACCACACTCTATTTAAACCAGCTTGTTTCAGAAACCCACAACCACTTTTATATTAAAGAAAAATCCGGACTAAAAACCGTCTGGGAATATTTTTCAAAGGGCTTCCCTCAGGCTGTGGCAAAACATAGGGTTTATATATTGGCGGCTTTAGCCATATTTATGATAGCAGGTCTATTTTGCGCGGTTATGACTTTATTAAACCCCGACTTCGCCTTTTATTTTCTTACTCCGGGCGGCGTAGATTTAGACCCTAAGGAATTGGATAACTACGCCACTTTGAGCGCATTTATTATGACAAATAACATAAGAGTTTGCGCCATGTCCATGGCCTATGGCATAACAGCAGGATTCGGAACCGTCTATATATTAGGCACAAACGGAGGTATGCTGGGGGCTCTTTGGGCTCATATACTGAACAGCGGCGTGTCCTTTTTCATGCCCGAATTTTGGGCACTGATTCTGCCCCACGGCTTTATTGAGCTTACTGCTATATTCATTTCTGGGGGCTGCGGCCTTTTAATCGGCAAAAACATCCTTATCCCCAAAGAACTTTCACGGAAACATTCGCTAGTTAAAGGCTTTAAAGAGACGGTTTACATGCTTCCGGGAATCACCGTTATGCTTGTGATTGCGGGCATTATTGAAGGCTTTTTCACGCCCATTAACCTGCCGATTCCTGTTAAAATTGGATTCGCCTTTTTCACCCTCATTGGGCTTCTGGTCTATTTCAGAGCCATGTTTAAGAAGAAAAAAGTCGCTACCGAAAATGACAAAATCAGCGGATAAAATTCGTAGCGATTCTTTTCTCGGCTTCAGGTAATTCTAATCCGGCGTTTTTTCCGGCTTCAATACACTTTAAAAGCCATGCCATATTTCTGCCAAGAGTTCGCATAATTTGAAGTCCTTCCAGATCCTGCTTCACTTCTTCGGGTGAGTTTCCGTGAACCATGTTCCAATACTGTGATGACACAACAGGCATCTGAGATATTAGAAAATATTTATTAAGCTGGTCAAGTGTTGCTGTTGTTCCCGCCCTTCTTGCGGAGACAACGGCCGCGCCCGGCTTATATTTATATGCATTTCCAGCATAGAAAAAACGATCAAGCATAGCAGTCAGAGAACCGTTAGCCCCTGCATAATAAACGGGAGAGCCTATAACAAATCCATCCGCACTTTTCGATAGTTCAAGTGCCTTGTTTACTACATCGTCATCGAAAATGCAGGCGTTACTTTTATTACATTTATTACAACCAATGCAACCCCTTATAGGCTTGTTTCCGATATGAAAAATCTCCGTCTCGATTCCGGCGTTTTTAAGTTCTCCTTCAACTTCTGACAGAGCCGTGAACGTACATCCGGTCTTGTTAGGACTGCCGTTAATTAATAATACTTTCATTTAATTCCCTCCATTGTTAAGCCGTAATACCCAAAGTATCCCACAATAGGCATATATCACCAAAATTATCCCTAAAACTTTATTTCTAATTATAGCCCAATCCGTTGG
>CAYLSP010000182.1:0-3828 GCA_964385935.1 uncultured Defluviitaleaceae bacterium | reverse complement strand
AGATGCGTGCCCAGCAGCACACACAATATATGGAATCTGATATGCGTGAAGCGACTGTTACTCATACACTTAACCTTGTTATTTCAAGGCTTACAAGTGCTGATATCCAGTCTACAATCACTCCAGACGAAGGCAGAAACGTTCCATGGCACTACAACAACATTGCGGCTATTAATACTGCAAAACAGGCTCTTGACGGAATGGACGGTCTTGCTGAAATGGTTAGCCTTAACCGTGACGGAATGCTCGGCGAAGATATTCGTGAGCTTAAAGAAAGAGCTATCCTGTTCATGGAAGAAATGCTTGAAGTTGGCGGCTATTTCAAAGCTGTTGAAGAAGGCTTCTTTATTGACAGCGGTAACTATCCAGAACGTAACGGCGACGGTATCCCTCGTTTAATTAACGACGGTATAGGAGTTGGCATGATATTTGAACGTGATGAGGACTATTTTGCGCCTGTTTCTGTTCACTACGGCTATAACAAAATTCCTTCTGAATTTAAGAGCGCTTCCGAAGCTATTGGCGGCGACACATTTGAAGACCGCTCAAAAATCGTTTACATAGACGAACTTGACGAAGTTGATACTGTTAATGTAAGACTTAAAGAAGTTGAGAAATATTTCGATTCTGATACGTTCAAACCAGAGGTTGAATGGTGTGCAGACGGCATAGTCTCAACTACTATCTTCCTTCCAGTTGACGAGAGAACCGCTGAATTTGCCGCTATTAAATGCGGTGAAAAAATGGGTCTTGATGATGTAACAGTGGTTCACAAACAGAGCATTCATCCATCAGAAGGAACTTTGGTAGAAATCAAAGGAAAAGTCAAGTTTGATATTAACAAGAGTGAACTTGTTATTCCAGAAAAAATTCCGGGTCTCTCCGAAGAAGAAATCAGAGAAGACATTAAGAATAAACCTCTCCTTGTCGTTGCCGGAACAGTAGGAAATGACGAACACTCTGTAGGTCTTAAAGAAACTCTGGATATCAAACACGGCGGTATTGAGAGATTCGGTATTAAATATATTTATCTTGGAACATCAGTTCCGGTTGAAAAAATTGTTGACGCGGCTATTGAAGCTAATGCGGATGCAATCCTTATTTCAACAATCATAACTCACGACGATATCCACACTAAGAACATGCGCAAGATAAGCGATTTATGCGTGGAAAAGGGCGTTAGAGACAAAATGCTCATAGTAGCCGGTGGAACACAGGTTACAAATGAAATCGCACAGGAAGCCGGTATGGATGCCGGATTCGGACGTGGAACAAAGGGCGTTGAAGTTGCCAGCTTCCTTGTTAAAGCAAGAAGAGAAAAAAATCTGTAATAATAACATTTAACCTTGATAGGGGCGGGAAAACTCCCGTCCCTATATGTAATACTAACTTAAATTAATATAAATTAAGACTATTGTTTGACTTTGGAAGGGTGTATAGCTATGAATGCCGACGTGCTTGTTGCGGAAATAGGCAGTACCACAACGGTTGTAAATGCCTTTAACATAAACCCGCCTGAATTTATCGGGCAAGGGCAAGCGCCTACAACTGTGGCCTTGGGCGATGTGACTATAGGCCTTAAAAATGCAGTCTCAAACCTGCAAGAGAAAATGGGCGGTTCTCTTGATTGGAAGGACATGCTTGCCACAAGTTCTGCGGCAGGAGGTCTTAAAATGAGCGTTCATGGTCTTGTTTATGACATGACGGTCAGAGCGGCCAGAGAAGCTGCCCTTGGAGCGGGAGCTGTTCTAAAGCTTGCAACAGCCGGGAAACTTATGCGGACGGATATTGCGAAAATCAAGGAGCTTTGCCCAAGCATTATTTTGGTTGCTGGCGGTGTTGATTTTGGTGAAAGAGAAACTGCCCTGCATAATTTTGAAAAGCTTTCGGACGCTTGCCCTGATGTTCCGTTTATTTATGCAGGAAATATCCAGAACCATGAAGAAATAAAATTAATTGAAGAAGAAAAAAATATAAAACTTTATATAACAGAGAATGTCTATCCTCAGGTGGATGTTTTAAATGTTGAGCCAACACGCAAAATCATTCAGGAAGTTTTTGAGGAGCATATTACAAACGCTCCGGGTATGGCTGAAATTAGAACAATGGTAAGCGGAAAGATTATGCCTACTCCGGGTGCAGTTATGGAAGCGGCAAAGCTTTTATACGAGGATGTTGGTGACTTAATTATGTTTGACGTTGGCGGTGCAACAACCGACCTTCATTCCGTGACAGGTGGTTCTCCCGAAATAAACGAGCTTCTGCTGAGCCCTGAGCCATTTGCAAAACGAACTGTTGAGGGCGATTTAGGCGTGTTTGTAAACATACCGCATATTGTTGAAAAAATTGGCATGGAGGAACTCATAAGGGAGTTTCCTGATGCCGAAAGGCTTATTGCAGAAGCTAAAGCTATACCTGAAACAGACGAGCAGAAGGCTTTTATTGAACGGCTGACCGGGGCCGCTGTGCTCTGTGCTCTCGAACGCCATGCCGGGAAGCTTATTGACTTTTACGGTCCTTCCGGGAAAAAGACTATGGCAACAGGTAAGGACTTGACTGCGGTTAAATATCTTGTTGGTACAGGCGGGGCACTCTCCAGGCTTCCAAACAGGGAAAGCATACTAAAAAGTGCCATTGAGCCTAACACAAGCCCGAGACTAAGCCCCAGAGAGGGCGCAAAAATCCTGATTGATAATCATTATATAATGGCCTCGCTGGGAGTTTTGTCGCTTAATTATAAAGACGCGGCCCTTGCTTTAATGAGGCAAAGTGTAAATGGAGAGTGATGATATGAAATATCCGGCGCTTGTTACAAATAAACAAATGCTTAGAGAAAATATTTTTACTATACGGAAAGTATGTGAAGATGCGAATGTTTCATTTTGCGCCGTAACTAAATGCTTTTGTGCAATACCCGAAATAACACAGGTTTACTATGAAGCCGGTGTAAGGGATTTTGCGGATTCCAGAATAGAAAACCTTAGAAGAATTGATTATGTGGACGTTAAAAAATGGCTTTTGCGTATCCCTATGATTTCTGAAGCCAGAGACGTAGTAAGTTATTCTGATATAAGCCTTAATTCAGAGCTGAAAACCATTACGGCTCTGTCAGAAGCGGCTCTTTCTGTTGGCGTTAAGCATGGAGTTATATTGATGGTTGACGTAGGTGACTTGCGTGAAGGCGTTTTAGTCAAAGACGCAATCGAAACAGCAGGGGAAATACTAAAGCTAAAAGGTGTAGAACTTGTTGGCATCGGCACGAATCTTAACTGTTACGGCGGTATTATCCCAACTGTTGAGAACCTTAGCCAGCTTACAGATATAGCGAAAGAAATAGAGAACAAATACAATGTAAAGCTGACTGTAATTTCTGGCGGAAATTCTGGCTCTATGCATCTTCTGGAAGACAAGACCATGCCTGAGAGAGTTAACCATCTTCGCCTTGGAGAAGTTGTTTTCACAGGCTGCGAAACATCATACCAAAAGAACATTAGGAATATGAATGAAGATGTTTTCAGATTCGATGCAGAGATTGTCGAGCTAAAAGAAAAACCGTCTCTACCAATAGGTGAAATAGGGCTTAACGCTTTTGGAGAAAAAGCCACATATGTTGATAAAGGCATCATGAAGCGCGCTATTATCGCAGCCGGACGTCAGGATGTATCTATGGAAAAAATATCGCCAATTGACCCCAAAATTGAAATTATCGGTTCATCCAGCGATCATATGATAGTTGATGTAACTAATTCTGATACTAAATATGAAGTGGGCGATATTCTTAGCTTTAGAATCTCTTACGGCTCACTTTTATCCCTTTCCACATCAGAG
>CAYLSP010000181.1:0-3842 GCA_964385935.1 uncultured Defluviitaleaceae bacterium | reverse complement strand
TAGAGCACAAGCCTCCGAAGCTTGGGGTCGCCGGTTCGAATCCGGTGGGGTGCGTACAAGTCCGTAAATATAACAATTGCACGAAATTAGAATTTTAATTTTTCCCAATAAGCTAACGGCAATCTTTTCGGCTGATTTTCCTCCATTCTTTTTTATAAGCTCCTCGCAAATTTTTATATATGCTTCGTTGCTTCTTCCTAGAATGGCTAATATCAAGCTTGAAAATCTTGCCATTGGGAACACACCCTTGTTGTTCTTATATGATAGCAGCAGAGCAAAAGGCGCGCACAACTTATGACAATATATTAAGTCTAAGTGATGATCCTGATGTTAACGATGCAATCAGATTCTTGAGGCAGCGGGAGGTCATTCATTACCAGCGTTTCGGCGAAGGTCTTGAAATTGCATTAAGCAAGCTGAATTCTAATAATTTTTACGCCTTCAACCCAAGTTTTAAACCAAAATTATAATTGAAATATAAAAA
Organism: uncultured Defluviitaleaceae bacterium; assembly: GCA_964385935.1. GTDB lineage: Bacteria > Bacillota > Clostridia > Lachnospirales > WRAX01 > CAYLSP01. The sequence continues at coordinate 3,358 of CAYLSP010000181.1, read as the reverse complement.
CAGCCTGTGCAGACGGTAAAACCGGAGCATAGGCTGTTTCTTACATTTTATTTATTTAATACGCTGAGCTACTTCTGCAATATCCCTTATGTCTATAATTTTATTATTATCAAAGTCTAAGAACCGATATACAGCCCATTCAGAATCGGCATCAGTCATACCAAACTTGTCAATTATATTTGATAAAGTGATAAGGGTGTAACCTCCGCTTTCGGGGTCTGGATTCGGGTCGAGAGGGTCTTTGCCATTGGATGAGGTAAACCGTGTGTTAGCACTTTCTGTAAATACTTGCTTGTCGTCTCCAGCTTTAACAACATATTTTACAGTTAATCCAATTTCATGATCCTCATTTTTCAAATCTACTTCTTCCTTAGCAGAGAACAGGAAGTCACCGAATTTTTTCAGATTGTAGTCTGTTACCATTACGGTGAATTTCATGCCATTCTCAGTCTCCTCTGAGGTAAGCAATTGAACGCCATCAGCAGGAGTGAATCCTCTGTAATCGAACAGATCTTTGTTAAAACTGTATTCCAGTACGGCCGCATTACTGTTCATTGTTTTTGTGAACTGAGGATAAAGCTTGAAGTAATTTCCCGGACGCAATAAATGTGCGTCAGTTGTGAGAACTAAACCATCATGTGGTTCAAGCTTAACTACAAGGTCGCTTGCCGTGTCGCTGGTAACGGTGTATGGCTGAGGTATATAACCGGACGCTTCAAATTTAATGATATTTGTTCCGGGCAATACTCTCAAGGAGAATGTGCCGTCAGCGTTTACAGCAACAGGAGAACTTTGACCATTTACATTTATAAACTGAACAGTAGCTTTTACAGGCTCTCCTGTTTCAAAGTTAGAAACTTTACCTGTGACTGTGTATGTTCCGTTTGCAGTAGCTGATGTCAAGTCCATGGTATTGGTGTTAACGTTATTACGTAACATCACTCTTGAAGTTGTTACTGTGAAAGGTGGAGTATACATGCTGATGTAACCCGGTCTGCTCACTTCAATATAATACTGTCCTGGGGCAACGTTACGGACTCTGTCATCTCCGTTGTTATTACCTAAGCTGTTAACCGGCTCGCCCACTGGATTGTGATTCATATCCTTGAGCTGATATACATACTGATTTGATTTAGTCCCCATACGAAGATGTACATCTTGAGTCTTTGTGAGGTAAATATCTCTGTTTGCTACATTTTTGTTTAAGGCAAAATTGTAAAGACCGTTGACTCCTAATGTGCCCACTCCGCTTGGGTAGTTATAATCGGCGGGATTCATACCAAATTGCATACCTAAGTTTACGTCAATGCCGCCTTTCAATGTAACGTGTTTTCCAAAACCTTCCGCCTTAACGGCCACTGCAGCAAATTGGTTATGCTCTGCTCTTGCTTCAATGCTATAGTTACCATTTGCATCAGTAAGTACAGGACCACCAAGAACTTCATAAGCTCTTCCGATATTCACGATATACACTTCTGCACCGGCAAGAGGTGTTGCACCGCTTCCGTCTGAGTTGTTTCCGCCGTAAATAGTTCCGCTTACTGTATAAAGCTGACGGTTAAGCGTTATTTCAGAGATTGTGCCACTGCCGTTTACACTGAAACTTCCGCTGATAGCTTTAACATACTTAGGCTTTGAGACTTCTATATGATATCCTGTTCCGGCAGGTACACCCTTTATAGTGTAGTTTCCGTCCCAATCAGATTTTACAGAAGCTATTTTAACGTTGTCGCTGTTAAAAAGATCAACTACAGACTCTACGCCGATAAACGTTCCGGGAACTGGGCCGGGAGTGTCACAGGTAATTTTGCCGTTAAGGGTATAAGTGGCTGTGTTGCTTACTACAACCTTGCCTCCGGTGCTCTTGATATCATTTGAGGTGAGGGTATTTAAGTTGTTATTATGGAAAGCGGCAAATGTTCCCGCACCAACCGTACCCACGCCGTCAAAGCCCGGACCGCCTTTTTTCAGCTCTTTTCCGAGCCAGTTAAGAAGTGTAACGTCTGTAATTGTACCTTTGATAGTATATTCGCCTACAGCCGCGCCTGCCTTTGCCTTAAATTGCAGACCGAGTATACTGTCTTTGTCAACCATTTTGTCTCCAACAGCGGTTACAATGAGTTTACCGTTAGCCACATCAGTAGCATCCACTGTGTAGGTGAACGGAGCGTTACTGGCGGACACATATTCTAAGTTGTTAGCGTCAAATGTAACTTCCATAACAAAACCTGATACGCCGCCAGGTACTCCAAGAGGAGTTGCAACACGGGTAGCATTTGGGACAGAAACTGCTGTTCCGTCGTTAACAGAAGGTCCCCCAAGAGTGGTAAGGTTGAAATCAACATTAAAGCTCTCGTTAGCTGTAACATAATTTTCTGGAATGTCAAGCATTCCGAGATAAACATGCTGTGCTTCACTAGTTCCAGCTTTTTTGCCTGTATAAGTAACCGTTACATTGTCGTAGAATTCGTTAGATGAATTAACTGTAACTGTCAGACCAATATTGTTGTCTGTAAAAGTGCTTCCTGCTTTGAGACCTGAGTTTCCGCCCATAATCTTAAAGCCGCCTGCACCGAGACCTGTTTCCCATGTTGAATTGGCTATATAGCTCACAACTACGCCTGAATTGTTTGGGTTCATTTTACTGTCAGCGCCCATAGGTTTGCGGCATTCAAGAGTATAGAAGGTTGGGAAGGACTTAATAGCATTGGTTTCGCCGCCCAACCATGGGTTTGTAAACCAGTCATACCAGTTATAATCCGTTTTATTGGGATTCCAGCCATTGTTCCAATACATGCCGAAGGTGTCACGCGTACGCCATTCTTTCGGTATAAGAATCATTCTTGTGTCAATGCTGCTGCCTCCGTCATCGCCATAGCTTCCAGTAGCACGTATGTTGAAGGTTTTTGTCTCGCCGGGAAGAATTGTTATAATTTCATCGTCTTTAATCCATCCCATGCGGAATTTACGCCATACCGGAAGGTCAGGAGAAGCCGTGGTCATGCTGCTGCCCATTACTCCCCAAGTTCCTGCGCCGCTGGCAGAGGTTTCACCGTTGTTAGTGCCCATCCATCCATAGGAATAATCGTCAAACATGCCCATTCCGTGTGTAAATTCATGAAGAGAGGTAGTTGCTGCGCCTCGAGGGCTGTTACCTCCGTCATAGCTCCAAATACCTTTAACTCCGAAAACGCCTGAACCGACTATACGTCCGCCCTTTGTCTTGATGCCCGGCTCGTGACGGTATTCGCTATCACGTTGTAAAAGGGCTTGGTCATTATATGAGAAAGATGTATCTAAGCCAGAGCCGCCCTGTAAACCTGAGCGGTAACCGTGGGTGTTATAAGGGAATATGGTG
>CAYLSP010000180.1:0-3867 GCA_964385935.1 uncultured Defluviitaleaceae bacterium | reverse complement strand
GATTTTTGAAGAAGTCGGTAACGACAACATATTCATTTTCGGGCTTTCTGCTCCTGAGATTGTTGAACTTAACAAATCCGGCGCATACACGCCTTGGGACGTTTATAACCTGAACCAGAGCGTCCGCATGGTTTTGACACAACTGATTAACGGTTCACTTTCAGATGACCACGAACTTTTCAGAGAACTTTACGAATGTCTGTTAAACGGATATCGAGGCGGTCCTGCCGATGAATACTTCATTCTGAAGGACTTTGAAAGCTACTCAGACGCTCAGGAAAGAGTTGCAAGGAAATTTATGGACAAAAAAGCTTGGGCTAAATCAGCTGTCCTAAACACGGCCTGCTCAGGAAAATTCTCATCTGACAGAACCATAGAGCAATATGCTTCTGAAATCTGGAATTTGAAAAAAGTTCATATAGGGGAATAAAGTCCTAAGAAACCACCTTTTTCAACAAAAGGGTGGTTTCTTAATGTCTGAAAAATATAGCTATTTGAAACCTTTGAAATAATATCTTAAAACTATTGCAATTAATACTACAAATCTGTTAAACTGTAGTTTAGTGCCTATGTATAAACTATTGTAAAGAGGTGTTCTGATTGAGCATATTGGGAAAAATCTTTAAATCATATAGTGAAAAAGAACTAAAAAGAATACAACATTTAGTAAATAAAATTGATGCCCTTGAGCCTTCCATGCAAAAGCTTTCAGATGAGGAGTTAAGGGGCAAAACTGACGAGTTCAGAAAAAGACTTTCTGAGGGCGAAACGTTGGACAGCCTTCTGCCGGAAGCCTATGCCGTTGTTAGAGAAGCATCTGTCAGAGTTTTGGGCATGAGACAGTTCCGGGTTCAGCTCATGGGCGGAATCATTCTGCATCAGGGGCGTATAGCCGAAATGAGAACAGGCGAAGGAAAAACCCTTACTGCAACTCTTCCATCCTATCTGAACGCGCTTCCCGGAAAAGGTGTTCATGTCGTAACCGTTAACGATTATCTTGCAAAAATTCAGTCTGAGGAAATGGGGCAGGTTCACAGCTTCCTTGGTCTCACCGTAGGCGTAATTCTTCACAGCTTGACAAACGACGAAAGACGCGAAGCATACGCCTGTGATATTACCTACGCAACCAACAACGAACTTGGGTTCGACTATCTTAGGGATAACATGGTTGTTTATGAAAAGGACCTTGTTCAGCGAGATTTACAATATGCAATTATCGACGAGGTTGACTCGATTTTAATTGACGAAGCCAGAACCCCTCTCATTATTTCCGGCTCAAGCGGAAAGTCCACAAAACTTTACGAAGTTGCTGACGCTTTTGTAAAAGGTCTTAAAAGAGGTAAAATATTAAACGAGGACGAAGCTCTTAATCCGCTCACAAGAACGGATATTATTGAAGAGGGCGATTTTGTCGTTGACGAAAAACAGAAAACCACCACTCTTACTCAAGAAGGAACAAAGAAAGCCGAGAGCTTTTTCGTTGTTGAAAACCTTTCAGACCCCGAAAATCTTGAAATTCAGCATCATATAGCTAACGCCCTTAAAGCTAACTATAATATGCATCTGGACAAGGATTACATGATTAAAGAAGACGGAATCATAATTGTTGACGAATTTACAGGACGTCCCATGGAAGGCAGACGTTATTCAGACGGTCTCCATCAGGCTATCGAAGCTAAGGAACACGTCACAGTCAACAGAGAGAGTAAAACTCTTGCGACCATTACATTCCAGAACTTTTTCAATAAATATGCGAAGAAATCCGGTATGACAGGAACAGCTCTTACAGAAGAAGGCGAATTCCGCTCAATTTATGGCATGGACGTTATTGTCATTCCAACAAATATGCCCATGATTCGTAAGGATTTACCCGATATCGTATTTAAATCAGAAGCCGGAAAAAACCGTGCCGTTATTAAGGACATCGAAGAATGTCACGCAAAAGGTCAGCCGGTTCTTGTCGGTACTGTTACAATTGATAAATCCGAGCATTTAAGCGACATGCTTAAAAGAAAAGGCATTAAATGCGAAGTCCTTAACGCAAAACAGTTAGCAAAAGAAGCTGAAATCGTTGCTCTTGCCGGACAAAGAGGCGCTGTAACAATCGCCACTAACATGGCAGGCCGCGGAACAGATATAAAGCTTGGTGAAGGCGTTGTAGAGCTTGGCGGACTTAAAATAATAGGTACAGAGCGTCATGAAGCCAGACGTATTGATAACCAGCTCAGAGGTCGTGCCGGCCGTCAGGGGGATCCGGGTGCATCAAGATTCTATGTATCTCTTGAAGACGATTTAATGAGAATTTTCGGCTCTGATAAAATGAAAAACATGGTAGAAACCCTTGGCCTCGGCGAGGACGACCCCATTGAAAACAAGCTTTTGACAAAGGCCATTGAAAACGCCCAGAAAAAAGTTGAAGGAAATAACTTCTCTGTCAGAAAAAAACTTCTGGACTATGACCAAGTTATGAACGAGCAGAGAGAAATTATATATGCAGAGCGTAAAAAAGTTCTTAAAGGGCAAGATTTGTCCCAGAATATTTACGGCATGATTAAAGAAGTAATAAAAGACGCTGTGGACAGATATACAAGCGTTCGGGAAGAGTCAGACGATTGGGATGTAATCGGGCTTAACGAATATTTAAGACCGATTTTAAGAATTGGTGTAATAACTGTTGGCGATAATGAGAAAAATGAAGAGGGTAAACAGGCGCTGATTGAAAGACTGTATCAAACAGCGAAAGAAAATTATGACGCTAAAGAAGTTGAATTTACTCCCGAAGTTATGAGAGAAATCGAAAGAATCGTCATGCTGAGGGTTGTTGACCAGAAATGGATGAACCACATTGACGAAATGGACCATATGCGTCAGGGTATTCAGCTTAGAGCCTATGCTCAGAAAGACCCGCTTGTTGACTACAAGTTTATCAGCTATGAAATGTTCTCTGAGCTTATGAGAAACATTCAGCTTGAAACAGTCAGAGGTATGTTCAACGTTCGTATTGCAACACCTCCTGAAAAGAGAGAACAGGTTGCAACCCCAACTTCAACTAACTTAGATACGACCTTAGCGAAAGAACCCGTTAGAAGAAAAGACGCGAAAGTGGGAAGAAACGACCCTTGCCCATGCGGAAGCGGCAAAAAATATAAACAATGTCACGGCAGCGGAGTCACAGAGTAAAAAAGGGGACTTTTATGATTGAACTTGAACAATTAAGAATAGAAACCATGCCTTATCAGGCAAAACTAAAAGAAATGGGGAACTCTCTTTGACATCGATTCCCTTAACAGCCAAATAACCGAGCTTGAAGAAAAAACGGCAGAAAATGACTTTTGGCAAGACATGGAAGAAGCTCAGAAAGTTCTGCAAAAACTAAAGCAGTTGAAAAACAAAGCGGAGGAATATAAATCCCTTTGCGCCGACTATGAGGATTTAATAACGCTGATTCAGCTTGCCATTGAAGAGGATTCTGATGAAGATTACAAAGAATGTAAAAAGCTTCTGAAAGAATTTACAGAGAAGTTTACAAATCTTAGGAATACAACACTCTTGTCGGGCATGTTCGACCAAAATAATGCAATAATTACTTTGCACGCAGGAGCAGGCGGAACAGAAGCCTGCGACTGGGTTGCAATGCTTTTAAGAATGTATGTCAGATGGGCGGAAAGACACGCTTTTTCCGTTGAAACCCTTGACTATCTTTCAGGGGATGAAGCCGGAGTAAAATCCGTTACAATACAAATCAACGGCGAAAACGCCTATGGCTACGCGAAGTGTGAAAAAGGCGTTCACCGCCTTGTGAGAATATCACCCTTTGATTCGTCAGGCAGAAGGCATACCTCTTTCGCTTCCTGTGATGTGTTGCCT
>CAYLSP010000179.1:0-3889 GCA_964385935.1 uncultured Defluviitaleaceae bacterium | reverse complement strand
ATTTTGGACTATTTCATATGGTAGCTTTACACTTCCGAATCTATGGATTTTTTCAGTAAGCCAGCCAGTTATTTTAGAAATGTCACGGTCGCTAATAGCCTTATAGACATCAAAATCTTTCCCCATTGAGATTAAAAACTGGGCGCTGTAAGCACTTCCAACGGAATATGCCGGAAAATATCCGAAAAGGGCATTTCCCCAATGGGTGTCCTGCAAAATCCCTTCTTTATCTGACGGAACAGAAATGCCTAAATAATCACGAACCAAGTCATTCCAGATACCGGGAAGCTTTTTAATATCATAATCCCCGTCAATAAACATTTTTTCCATTTCGTATCTTATCATAATGTGAAGGGAATAGGTAAGTTCATCGGCTTCAATTCTAATTAGAGAAGGTTTTGAAATATTTACTGCTTCAAAATACATATCGGGCGTTACATGTTTAAAATCTGGACCAAGAAGCGCAGAGAGTTTCCCAAAAATGCTATGAATAAATTCACTGCTTCTGCCGATTATATTTTCATAGAAGCGCGATTGGGATTCATGGATTGCCATAGAAATACCGTTGTCTAAAATGGTTCCGGCAATATCGTCGCCACAGCCTTGTTCGTATATGGCGTGCCCACATTCGTGGAGCACGGAGTAAAGAGAGGCGGTGTGGTCTGTTTCATGATATTTTGTGGTTATGCGGCAATCGAATTTATTAAAGCTTATGGAGAAGGGATGTTCGCTTTGCCTTAGCAGTCCCCTGTCTAAATTATAACCTATGCTCTGCATTAAAAGAGCCGAGATTTTTTTCTGATTCTCTATGGGCACAGGAATTTTAAGAAAACTGTCGTCGATTTTCTTTTTTGAAGCCTGAACCTTTTTAAGCAGCGGCACAATATTTTCTCTTAGATCAGAAAAATATTTATTAAGCGTCTTAGTGTCTAAACCTTTTTCATATTCGTTTAAAAGAGTATCATAAAGTGACCGTCCGTCAGAAATGTATTCAGCCATTCTTTTTCTAAGCTGAATCATTTTATCAAGATGAGGGGCAAACATTTCATAATCGTTTTTATTCTTTGCTTCTTCCCAGACTTTCGTAGAAATTGCGGCGGCCTCTGAAAATTCCATAATAAGTTCTTTTGGGATTTTATTGCTTTTATCGTATTCTTCTCTTAATTCCCGATACATGGCTTTTGTAATTTCGTCAAGACTATCTTTTTCCTGTTCAAGATTTTTCAAAAGCTCAGCCATTTTTTCAGAAGTTGTGTGATTGTAGAGCTGGCCGGATAATATTCCCATAGTCTTTGCCTTTAAAGCTGCTCCGTCTTTGGGCGCGCCTGTGGCAGCGTCCCAATCCATAAGGGTCATAGCATCGGATAGTGCTTTAATAATACCTGCGTATTCATAGAATTCATTTCTCAAACTCTCAGTCATATTATTCGCTCCTTCTCTTTTATAGATCGGATTTTTATTTTTATCTCTATTATATAAACTTACAGTTGCTCTTTGTAAATGTCAAGTGATTTAAATTAATGGCTATAATTACCTATAATTAGTATAAAAAGACCTGAACTTAAATGGGGGGCATTAAGTCCAGGTTTTGAGGGGGGGATATTAAGTGTACCTCACCGCAAACAGCAGTTAAAGGTTACAATAATAATGTTTTCAACAATTTCATATTTTATACATAAATGTTTTTATAAATTGCTTTTTTTATTATAAAATGTTATTATATATGTGCCATAATAAAAATGTGCCATATTCTTCGTTAAGGCTATTATTACTTTAGGATGATGATATGTATCTTGTGGAAAACACCCTTATTCATAACAATTACAAAGTCATTAATCACATACTTACCACAAAGGAATGTATACTATATAAATGCATTGCTCTTGACACCAATGAGAATGTAGTGGCTACGGAATACTTTCCGTCAAAAATTGCTTACAGGAATGAAGAACAGTTTGTTATACTTCCTGCTAATCAGATTCGTTATTTTGAAGAGAATCTGGCAACATTTACAAATGATGCTGAGGTTATTATGAATAACGACTCAGAAGGGGTTTTCGGTGTTCTTGGCGTATATCTTGAAAAAGGTACCTGTTATATTATTACCAGAATGGACGGCGAACTTTTGCCATTTAAAGAATATTTTATACAGAACCCTGATTCTGACGTTACACTATATTTTTCTGACATTATAAGCACCTGTTCTCACTTTTTTGAGGCAGGAGCCAGCATTCCAGTTATGGAAAATAATGTCTTTGTTGACAAGTCTACAAGCCGCATAAAATTAGCCTATTTATATGAACGGGGTTTTGAAGAAAAAAATGCTGTGAAATCCATAGCATCTATGTTTATTTCTGCTATTAAGGGGAATAAAAAAATTGAGACTGAGCCTAAAGAGGGTCGGGACGAGTTTTTAAGGTATCTAAGTGATATAGTGGAAAGCAGAATAAAAATTAATTCTCTGAACGACTTTGAAAAGGAAATCTCAGAGAAAGTTGAAATAATGGACAGATATGAAGCCGGACCGAAAGGACTTGCGGCTGCTGATTTAAAGCCAAACAGTACGGAAAGTATGATGGTTGCTATAACAGCGGTGGTATTCACGATTATTGTCGCAGCAACTATTATATATTTTGGAGCTCAGGTTTTATCTAATTCTGAATATAAAAAAGTTGTGCCGACTCCAAAATATATTGAGGTTGAGTTTGACAGACATTAGCCTTGGAACTGATTATAAAGATAAGGGGGTCTAAATGGTTACTATTGGAATTATTGGTGCGATGGAAGAAGAAATTATTCACATAAAAGAAAAAATGCAGATTATTTCAGTGAAAAATATTGTGGGCGTTGACTTTTATTTGGGTAAGATGCATGGTAAAAGCATTGTCTTGGTCAGATCCGGCATTGGCAAGGTTAATGCCTCGCTTTGTACCCAGGTTCTGGTGGATTTATACGGTGTGGACAGCATAATAAACATCGGTGTTGCAGGCGGGGTTGACAGGGATCTCTCTGTTGGAGACATTGTGATTTCGTCAGACGCATGTTATCATGACTTTGATTGCACATCATTCGGACATAAAATTGGCGTGATTCCAAGAATGGAGGAAAGCGCGTTTAAGGCCGACTCTTCCCTTATCAAGCTCGCTCAAAAAAGCGGGGCAAACCTTGTGGGTGAAGAAAAAGTTGTTGTTGGGCGTATTGTAAGCGGCGACCAATTTATATCTAAAAAGGAAGACACAAAGAGAATCTGGGACGAATTTAAAGCTTCATGTGTGGAAATGGAGGGGGCGGCTGTGGCTCAAACGGCATGGCTTAATCAAGTTCCCTTTGTAATTATAAGGACAATATCCGATAAGGCAGATGAAGAAGCGAACGTCGATTTTTCAAAATTCGTTGAGGTTATGGCAGAGCAGTCTTCTCGCGTTATTGATGATATGATAAAAGAAATGTAGGAGGAATAATATGAAAGAAAATATCAAGTTTTATAGCTGTGAAATTTGCGGAAGTATTGTAGGTCTTATTAAAAACGGCGGCGGTCATCTTGCCTGCTGCGGAAAAGCAATGGATATAATTGAACCTAATACTAAGGAAGCGTCTCTTGAAAAGCATATCCCCGTAATCGAGAGAGTTGACGGAAAGCTCAAAGTTTCTGTGGGTTCAACTCTTCACCCAATGACAGAAGAACACCTGATCGAATGGATAGCTGTTGCAACGGAAAACAGCACTCAGAGAATTTCTCTTGGATCAGGTCAGGAGCCAGTTATTTATGCCTGTGACATTGACCCAGAACCCGGAAAGACAGAAGTTTTTGCATATTGCAACCTGCACGGACTTTGGAAGGCAACGATATAAAAAGCACAAAATAATGGCATAGCCTTTGGGCTATGCC
>CAYLSP010000178.1:0-3931 GCA_964385935.1 uncultured Defluviitaleaceae bacterium | reverse complement strand
CCTATTTTTGTATGAGCTTCTAATTCAAATGTTTCGACATCAATGATAGCAGTAGCGGAATTTTCTTGAATTTTAACATTTTTTGTAGTTCCTGTGCCTGCGCCTTCTGTAGCAACTACAACATATTTGTCAAAAGAAATACCTTCTTTTTCAAACATGTCAAGTAAGTTAGTTGCTTTATAACCTTCAGGAACAACGTTATCAGTAATAGCGCTTCCGCCTACTAAGAGAGAATAGTCACCCATAGCAGCGTTACGGTTAATGTAAAGCGCAAGTCCTGTAAGTTCGATTGTTGCAGCAGCATTCTTAGAAGCAGTTGCTACTTCAAATGTTAATAATTTGCCGCTTGCTTTTGTTAAGTTAAGTTTTAATCCACTCGCTGAATCAACTTTAACATTATTAGCAGCTTTGATAGCAACAAAGCTCATATCTTCTGATGCATTACCAACAGAGCTAATAATCTGTAAAGTAACTGTTTCGCCTTTTTCTAAAGCGCCTTTTTCTGCTTCTGTAATAGTTACGTCAGCAACAGGATACATAGAGTAACCAACCTGAACTGAAGTTGTTTTTGTAGTAACTTCAACAGGAGTAGTTACTTTACCAATGAGAAGAGGCTGATATTCTGTGTCTGTTCCTTTTAAGTTAGGAAGAACATAAACGTCACCAGCAAATCCTGCTTCACAAGAGATAGAGAAAACGATTGTCATTTTTCCAGCTTTGCCACTTTCTTGAGCCCAACCTTTTAATGTAACTGTCTGGTCTTTAAAAGTAACAGTAGCATCGCCAAAGCTGTATTTACCGGTAGCTGTTAAATTATTTTTGAAATAACCAGCATCTTCTGCTGTAGCTACGTTTAACATTGCTTCTTTTTCTTTTACGCCTGTTTTAATTTTAGAGAAATCTTTAAATGTAACTCCTGTAATTTTAGCCTGTGGAAGAGCTACGCCATCTGCATCAACTAATGTGAAAATGCTGTCTTTTGATAAATCCCAAGCTTTAGTAATCTGTTCTTCAAGTGTAATAGAACCAACTTCTTGATCTACATAACCACTATATACTGATTTTGCTGCGCTTGCAGTGATTTTTACATCATAGTCAACACGTTTAGCAGCTGTGAAATCCTGAGCACTAATTTTAGCGCTGTCGCCTTCAAATTTAACTGTTTTGGCGCCTTCAAGATACTTACCGTCCTCTACGCCTTCGATAGAAAATTTGATATCGCCGAATTTGGTATTGTCATCATCTTTTAAGATAAGACCAAGTCCACTGAGAGTAAGAGTTTCTCTTGCATTAGTAGAGGGTTTGTAATCTTTTAAAAGGAAATAGATTCCTGTATGCCAAGCATCGCTGTCAGAACCTTCATTAACCCAATATGCTTCAAAAGCAACATCACGTTTTAATAATTTTGATTCTATCTTAATAGTTTTTAAAAGATCACTGTTGGTGCCTTTTAATGCAGTTGGAAGTGTAAATGTATAATCATCAGGACATTCAAGATAGAACCAACCGTTTTTAATAACATTAGCTCTTGCTTCTGTAATTGTAATAGGCTCAATGTCAAATCTATCATAACCTTCAGCTACTTTAACAGTTGTACTTGTCTGACCTTCGCTGTAATTGCTATAAGTTAACTTAGGTGTAGCGATTGAAACTCCAACTACGTCAGAGATGCTAACTAAACAAGGCTCATCTTTATCAGAAAGTGACACAAGAGGGATTTCAATTACAAATTCATCAAGGCTTTTATAATCTCCACTAGTTGTGTCAAGTAAATCTTTTATTGTACCCATATATAAATCAATTGTAGCAACGTCTTTAGATGTTTTCATAACTGTAATGTTATAAGGAAGTGTTCCCTTATCAGTATCAACAGCTACATAGTCCAAACTAAAAATCTCTTTTACGCCTGCAAAATCTGTAGGATCAACATTAAAATTATTAAGGTTGAAAGTTGCCGGCATAAACTTTACTTCTGTAGGATTAAGACTAGAAACTGTTGCAGAGTCAGGGCTAACAGTCCAAGCACCAGTTGGATCATATAAATTACCAACCTTTATAGCTTTTGTTTTTGCTTCTGCTAATTCAGAAATCTTAGTTTCAATCTTGGCCTTTTGTGTGTTAAGATAATATCCGCCATCAGCAACAGCATTGCCGTCTTTATCATGAGTAGTTCTGTAAGCTGCATTTACATAATTTCCATCAGCATCTTTTTTGTCTATGAAAGCTTTCCAATCATCCTCAGTAATACCAATGGGTTTCTCAGCATAGAAAGCCCATTCAGCATTAGTGAGAGTAAGATCAAAAGATACACGGTCTACGTCTCTCAAATCTCTTCTTTTTAAGTCAATAACAAGCTGGTTACCTGAATTAACATAGTCGGCTTCAAATTCTGATCCACCGTCATCCGAACTAGATGGAAGCTTCATAGTCGGATCTAAGAATAATGTGTTTCCTCCGTTTGCGGTAACAGTCTTTCCTAACTTAGTGTCCGCAAGTACGCTCATTGGCATAGCTGCAGATATCATCATAGCAGCTGCAAGTAAAAGCGCAAACTTTTTCTTCATTTTTATTCCTCCTTAAGGTTTTATTTTGCTTCGAGGACAACCCGCCTCATTACAAAATGTATTATAGCACCGCCTATATCACCCGTCAATAATTATGACAAAGTTGTTATTTGACTGTAACAAATCAGCCATAAAACGAAGGGGACACAGATAGCAGGATACATAATAACATCCTTTTTCCCCAATTGCAATAAAATCGGAGAATTTGTAACAAAGCTGTAACATATAGTTGTTTCTGATGAATCCCCGGGTCGGTTCCTTTTTCATGAACCGGATTTTCAAAATCCGCCTTCACATGATTTTGACTTTTTTGATAAAAAAACCTTGCCATCATATATTTTGCAAATCAGAAAATTATATACGTAATTTATCCAAATTACTTTTACAATTTCGTTACAGACTTTACTTCTTTATAGCTGTCTCAACGAACTTTTTAAACAATGGATGAGCCTTATTTGGGCGTGATTTAAACTCTGGATGGAACTGGACGCCTATGAAGAAGGGATGTACGTCACTACCTAATTCAACTATCTCAACAAGCCTTAAATCCGGCGAACGGCCTGTAATTTTTAAACCGTTTTCCAAAATAAGTCCGTGATAATCGGGGTTTACTTCATATTTATGGCGGTGACGTTCGCTGATTGTTTCTTCATTATAAGCATCATATGCAATTGAGTCTTTTTCCAATACACAGGGATATGCACCAAGACGCATTTCTCCAGCCACTGTGCCCGCATCTCTTAAATGCGGAATAACATCAATAACAGGCTTTTCTATGTCCTTATCTTCCTCGCTTGAGCCAATTCCCTTTATGCCCGCAAAATTCCTTAAATACTCAACAATCATTAACTGCATACTGAGACAAATTCCGAAAAATGGAATTTTAGCCTCTCTTGCATAGTTTATTGCGGCAATTTTTCCTTCCGCGCCGCGCTTACCAAAGCCGCCCGCCGACAAAATACCGTCTATTCCTTTAAAATATTGTGCCGTTTCGTCAAAAGTCTTTCCGTCAAGCTCCTCCGCGTTAACCCACGTTATTTTAACCTCGGCGTTATTAGCGATTCCTGAGTGATTCAGAGCTTCTACAATAGAAAGATAAGCGTCTCTAAGCTCAACATACTTGCCGACAATGGCAATATTCACGGATTTTTCAATAGTTTTTTGACGTTTCACAAGAGCTTCCCATTCGGCTAAATCGGGGGTTCTGTTCTCTAAATGAAGTCTTTCACAAACAATCTGAGCAAAATTCTCCTTTTCAAGCAGTAAAGGAACCGCATAAAGGGAATCCGCATCAATATTCTGAATAACATTTTTTTCGGGAACATTACAGAACAGTGCGATTTTCTGTCTTAAATCCTCGTCTATTT
>CAYLSP010000177.1:0-3951 GCA_964385935.1 uncultured Defluviitaleaceae bacterium | reverse complement strand
TCCCGCCCTTGAAATCGGCGGCGATTTTTATGACATGAGACAGATAAATGAACATACTGTTGCGGTTTTCATTGGCGACGTGTCAGGACATGGAATTTCGGCGGCGTTACTGACTGCCATGCTTAATATGATGATAAAAAATATTTCTTCTAAATATACAAACCCTGCTCAGATTCTGTTTCATATGAATAATGATTTCTGTGACATATTTGAAAACAATAACACCGATATTTCCGTTTATGCCTGTATGTTCTATGCTTTAATAGATACTAAAAGAAGAAGGATTTATTATGCAAACGCCGGGCTTCCCCTGCCTCTTTTTGTAGACTATAAAACCGAGCAGTGCTTTGAACTGTCGGCGGCGGGTATGCCTATTGGGATGATGCGGGACCAGGATTATGAACAGAACATAAAGGTTTTTAATGAAAAGGATATGGTGCTGTTTTATACTGACGGACTTTCTGACAACCTTTACAAGCGCAATATAGAAGAATTTTATGAAAGAATTAACACACTTTTTCAAGAAGTACCCGAAGATGCTTCGGCAAAAGAAATAATAGAATCTCTGATTGGAGTTTTTCACGATTTCGCTGAGAGCCAAAAATCAAAATACGAGCTGGATGACGTTAGCGTAATCCTTTGCAAAATGTAATTATGACTATCACAAGAATTGAAAATCAAAAGAAAAATAAAGACAGATTTTCCGTGTATATCGACGAAAAATTCTCTTTCGGTATAGACGGCGTGGATCTGTTGTATTATAAGCTGAAAGAGGGGATGGATTTGCCCTCTTCTCTTTATGAGGAAATCACTGAAAGAGTTTTTTTTGTAAAGGCAAGGGATGCGGCAATAAGATACCTTGGTCTTAGTCTAAAGACTGAAAACGATTTAAGAGAACGGCTTAAAAGATACGAATATCCTGAATCAATAATTGAAAACGTTATTGAAACTATGAAAAAATATGGCTACATAGATGATGAAAAATACTCGAACGCCTTTATCTCCTCAAAAATGAAAAATAATCTGGGAAAACATAGAATTTTTCAAGAATTAATGCAAAAGAAAATAAATCGTGATATAATTGAAAGGTGTATGGCTGAGAGCTTTGATAATGAATGTCAGATTGATTCGGCTGTTTCGGCTATAGAAAAGAAAATGAAGGGCTATTTGCCCGAGGACTATAAAGAGAAAAAACGTCTCTTTGATTTTTTAGCCAGAAGGGGATTTTCTTTCGATATTATAAAAAAAGCTTATAAGATTTATTCGGAAGAGGATCTGTATGATGAAGGATTTGATGATTTTCAAGGAGAGGATAGTTTTTGATAAATGAAGGACTTTCAAAAAGATTTATAAAAGCTTTTGAAGATAAAAATTATACAGAATGTATAGCTATCGGGGAATGGTTTATTTCATCCATCCAGAAAAAACAGGAGAATGCCCCTGAACTTGCCGATATGCTGTTCTCTGTTTCCTGCGCTTATATGAAGGTTTTTAAAATTGACAGAGCAATCGAGCTTCTTAATAAGGCATTAGAAATTAACCAGAAAGTTGAAGCGCTTAAATCCAAACGGGCAGATATACTTAATAATCTGGCCATTGCCTATTCGGCAAAGGAGGACAATGAAACCGCCCTTTTTCTTCATAAGGAGGTTCTGTCGCTTCGTTCTGAAAAAAATGGAGAAACATCGGCGATTTATGCTGATTCCCTCTATAATATTGGAAACTGTTTCTTAAATTTAGGTAACTTCGACGAGGCCGCCGTTAACCATAAAAAAGCCTTAAAAGTCAGGCGGGACAACAATCATCCCATTGAGGATATTATCGATTCAATAAATTGTCTTGGTTATTGCTTTGAAGAGAAAAAGGACTTTGAAACTTCATTGATATATTTAAGGAAAGCCCTTGCCCTTTCAAAAAAGCAGTATACCGAGGCAGGGAAGCCCTATATAATCGACCTGTGTTATATAGCAGCGGTCTATTTTGAAATGTGCGATTATAAAATGGCCGCCTCTGTTTATGAAAAAGCGGCGAGACTTATTAAGAAAAATATTTCACAGCAGCACCTGTTTTTGATTGATATTCAAAACAGGCTTGCAGAATGTTATGAAAATTTAAGTGAATATGAAAAGGCCGTTAAGGCAAAAGAAAAGGCCGTTTCCCTTTTTGAACAAATTTCATGTGCCCAGCATTTAACCTATGCCAACAACCTTATCCAACTAGCAAGACTCTATAAAATGGTGGGAAAAGGAAATAAAAGCCCCGAACTTGTTATGAAATCAATGGCTATAAAAGAAAAGCTTATCGGCAAGGATAATTTCACTTATTTAAAAGACGTTATTACCTGCTGTATATTCCTAATAGAAAGCAAGGAGTATGCAAAGTGTATGGAGCTTATTCAAAGTACGTTAAATGAAACCGTTTCAGAAGACAATTCAGGATTCCATCCCGAAATGCAGGGGCTACTTGAACTTTTGGCAGGCTTAAAGGATTTGGGGGATGCCGCCTCATCGGCTAATCTTGACGGGCTTTTGAAACTTTTTGACAGTTTTGACGAAAGGTCTTTTGAGGAGGAAATTTAGTTGGATTTTCCAAAGGACACAGAAAAATACGACGTTATAGTAATTGGAGGAGGACACGCGGGCTGTGAAGCGGCTCTTGCTGCAGCCAGAATTGGGCAGAAAACAATTATGTTTTGCATTAACCTTGACTCCATTGCTATGATGCCCTGTAACCCCAACATTGGTGGTACGTCAAAAGGACATTTAGTCCGCGAAGTAGACGCTTTAGGCGGCGAAATGGGGAAAAATATAGACAAATCTTTTATCCAGTCCAGAATGCTTAACGTAGGTAAAGGTCCTGCCGTTCATTCCCTCAGAGCTCAGGCCGATAAAAGCCGCTACACCTCTGAAATGAGAAAAACCCTTGAAAAAACCGATAATTTATATATAAGGCAGAGCGAAATAAAAAATCTCATTGTAACGGACGGAAAAATTGAAGGAGTTATATCCGAGGCCGGAACGGTTTATTTATCAAAGACGGTTGTATTAGCGGCGGGAACGTACTTGAAATCCCGCTGTCTTTATGGCGAAACCGTTGTGGAATCTGGGCCGTCGGGAATGAAGGCCGCCGACAGTTTAAGCCAATGCCTGCTTGACTTAGGCGTTCGCCTTTACAGATTTAAAACAGGAACTCCCGCAAGAATAAGCAAGAAAACCCTTGATTTTAATAAGATGGAAGAACAACCCGGCGATGACGAAATAACTCCTTTTTCCTTTGAAAATTTAGAACTGAAAAGGGATCAGATTTCCTGCTGGTTAACATATACTAACGAAAATACTCACGAAATTATAAAAAATAATATCCACCGCTCACCAATGTATTCTGGGTTAATTGAAGGTACGGGGACGAGATATTGCCCGTCTATTGAAGACAAGGTGGTCCGCTTCCCTGATAGGGACAGACACCAGCTCTTTATTGAGCCGGAAGGGGAGGACACCGACGAAATGTATGTTTCGGGCATGTCCACTTCCTTGCCTGAAGACGTTCAGGTTTTAATGTATCGCTCAATAAAAGGTCTTGAGGATTGCCGGATAATAAGAAACGGTTATGCCATAGAATACGATTGTATTGACGCCACCTGCCTTGAACTGTCTCTGGAATTTAAAAATATAAAAGGGCTTTTTTCCGCAGGGCAACTTAACGGAAGTTCAGGTTATGAGGAGGCGGCTGCTCAGGGACTTATTGCAGGAATTAACGCCGCTCTTAAATGTATGGGAAGAGACCCCATCATTATTGACCGTTCAGAGGGGTATATCGGGGTTTTGATAGACGACTTAGTAACAAAGGGAACACAGGAACCCTATAGAATGTTGACCTCCCGCGCCGAATACAGACTGCTTTTAAGACAGGACAACGCGGATTTAAGGCTTACAGATTATGGATTTAAGGCTG
>CAYLSP010000176.1:0-3992 GCA_964385935.1 uncultured Defluviitaleaceae bacterium | reverse complement strand
TGATTTTTGTTAGCTATGTTAGCAATTTCAAACAAAATGTCTCCCAAAATCTGAAATTTTTCACTGTTTTCCGAATTTAGTTCGAGAAGAAGCCCCTGAATGGCTTCTATTGACTCTTTTTCAGAAGAAACAAGAAGCCCGCCTTTTTCGGCTTTTTTAATTATTTTTGCGGCTCTCATGGTTTGAGGAAAATGCTTAGGCACAAGGCGCATGGACTCAGTTACTGATTCAATTCCCTTTTCTTTTTTCTTAATTTCCTCCCAATTATCTAAAACTTCGTCAGCCGACATGTTTTCTGGGGTTTTAAAAATATGCGGATGGCGGTTAATAAGTTTTTTACAGATTCCGTCGGTAATATCAGTTAAATTGAATTTTTCTTCCTTTTCGCTAAGCTTTCCGTGGAAAACCACTTGTAAAAGCACGTCCCCAAGCTCTTCGCAAAGACCTTTGTCGTCTTTTTCGTCTATTGAACTCACAACTTCATAACATTCTTCCAGAAGGCATGTTTTGATGCTTTCGTGAGTTTGAGCTCTGTCCCAGGGACAGCCGTTTTCGCCCAAAAGCTTATCCATTATCAAACACAAGTCGTCATAGCTATATTTTTCGCTCATTCCATTACTCCAATCAGATTTAAAAGTTCCTCCGAATTCATTTCAGCCGGTATGTTGTAGCGTTTTAAGGCTTTCAGGTCATCACCAATGGATATTTCATTAATGCCCTTATCAGTAGACACAGTAATTAAGTAACCCGCATCTAAAGCGGCTTTCTCGCTTATATCTGTATATATTCCGTATGGATAAGTCAGAACCAAAGGGGCTATCCACAAATTCTCTTCAATCTGCTCAAAACTTTTAAGAAAATCCTGATAAATTATTTGATAATATTCCTCGTCTGATTCATCAGGAAGTTTTGAAACGCCATTTCTTAACGATAGCATCTTTCCGTTTTCATGAAGGTCAAAAGTATGGGACTGGATTTCAATAACGCCTGAATCCGTCATTTCTCTAGCTTCACTCCAAGTGAAATGAGGAATTATTTTAAAGCTTTTATCCTTATATTCCGTCTCACCCACAGACCAGCCGATTATTGAAATGCATCCCTTCATGCCCAGTTCTTTCAGAGTATTATAGGCATATTCATAGTTTGAATAATAGCCGTCGTCCATGGTGATTATAATGGGCTTTTCCGGTAAAGTCCCATTGTTTTTAGTAAAGTCATAAAGTTCTTTATAGCTAACAGCCGTATAACCTGCATTTTTTAAAGCTGTCATATGCTCTTTAAAAAGCTTCGGTGACATCGTGGCTTCACCCCAGGTATCGGGGTTTGAATCAAAGTGGTGGTACATAATAATTGGGACATTAACGGACTTTTTCTTAAAATAATTTGAGTTTTCAAGAAAATCGGCGAAATGGGCGTTAAGTATTTTCACCCCCGAATCGTTCATATGGGCATCATCACGGAAATTAGCGTCATTAAACATATATTGCAACTCATTGTAATCAATATACTGGACATTTATAGAAGCCGCCAGTTCCGTCATTTTTTTATGGATTAGGTCATAGTTTTTTATCCGACTAAGTGACGTGTTCGCTACAGGGGCAGTAACTAAAATAAGTGTTGAGCCGTTCTGTTCGCATAGTTCGGCGATTTTCTCTAAATAGGAAATCTGAATTTTACTCATTTCAAAATTTCTTCCGTCCGCGCCGTTAAACTGGTTCGTCCTGCCGAATTCGTCAGCTGCCATTGTACTGTCACAAAAAACATAACCTCTGTCCTTATAATACTCATTCTGATCAGCCTCGCGGTAAGGAGTTAAATCCCAGTTTTCTTCCATATTTTCAAGTATGCCCTTTGAGCTGAAACTAAAATAATCCTTTTGGTAATTAAACAATGGTATGTTATATCTAAGCTTCTCAGAAGCCGAGAAGACCGTGTCTAAATATTCAGCTTCAAGCTCAGGATTTTTTAGTGACTGAAACAGGGTTTTCGCCTGTCTTATTTCAGAATTTCCCGAAAACATGTTCCAATAGGCTTCCATCACAACGACTTTCGGTTTTTGATAATTATAAACCTCTCTAAGCGTGAAGTATGTTGCATCCGGACGCTGTAGCGGCATTCCAAGCTGAAAGCTATTTGAACCTAAACGGCTGTCAAAATTTTCAGGGTCAAAGCTGCAATAGGAATGTGATGAGCCAACGAAAACCATGTCAATGGTGTTTTTCTCGGTCTCATAGAACTCCTTAAACCGCCTTTCAGAGTATACATTCGACTCGTTCTTTGCGGCAACTTCGTCATAACTGTTATTTATTAATACCAAAGTTAATAGCGCGGCTGCCAATAAAAACACGAGAAATACAACGCCTCTTAATACGCGCTTTTTAGGTCTAGAACTGGAAGTAAATGAACTCCCCGCCATTCGAGAACACCCCCAATCCGAAAATTGCAACTATCACAACAAAATAAAACAAAAACTTTATAACAGGCTTTTTGTCTATCAATCGGTAAATCGGCTCTTTCGTTTCAAAAAGCTCTGTAATCATTAAAAATAAAATTGCGCCCAAAACCACAAACAGCTCAAAAATCGTTGCCGGAAGGGTATTTATGGCATTGTAAAGCCCCTGTGGCGTAAGGGTATCCTTAAATCCCCAGAAAAAGTGGGTTATAATATAAATTGCGTCCCCAATACTTCCCGCCCGGAAGAAAATCAGCGAAAAAGCATAAAGAGAGAATGTAAACAGAACTCCAAGCATTTTTAGTATAAGGGGCTTCTTTTTTATTTTTATTATGTCATTTTTTATGCTTCCAACTACCTGAAAAGCTCCGTTCAGAAATCCCCAAGCCACGAAAGTCCAGTTTGCCCCATGCCATATGCCGCTGATAATGAATGTTACCATGAGGTTCAAGTATTTTCTGAGCTTTGAAACCCGGCTTCCACCCATTGGAAAATACAGATAGTCCTTAAACCAGCCGGAAAGTGACACATGCCACCGCCGCCAAAAATCCTTAATATTTGTGGCTAGATATGGTCTATTGAAGTTTCTCATTAAGTCTATTCCAAGAATTTTAGCACAACCCATAGCAATGTCTGAATAACCCGAAAAATCACAATAAAGCTGGAAGGCAAAAAGGATAGTGGCGATCAAATATGGCAGAAAGCTATAATATTCTGCTGAATTAAACACTCCGTTTACAAAAAAGGCGGCTCTGTCGGCAATAACAAGCTTTTTGAAAAAACCCCAAAGCATTATTTTTGCACCTTCCGAAATATTTGAATACTTTAGTTTCTTCTTTTTAAAAAGCTGTGGCATGAGGTTTTCGGCCCGTTCTATTGGACCTGCCACAAGTTGTGGGAAAAAGGTTATAAACAAAAGCAACTTTAAATAATTTCTCTGCGCCCCCAAACGACCTCTGTAAACATCAATAATATATCCAGCCGCCTGAAAAGTGTAAAAAGATATACCGATTGGCAGGATAATATCAAATCTTTGCCCTTTTCCAGTAAGCGTCGCAAATGTCTCGCTTGAAAAAGGCAGATACTTAAAAACAAATAGCAACGAAAAATTTATAACTAGGCCGCTTATTAAAAGTATTTTTCGGCTTTTATGTGATTTTGAGTCGGCAATCATACAGGCAATCAAAAAATTTGAGAATGCAGAAAACAGTATAAGTACAACTAATTCAGCCTTCCACCACATATAAAAACCGAGGCTTGCCACAAGCAATAATACCCACCTGAATTTGTGTGGAATTATGTAATACAATATAAAAACAACAGGAAAAAATATTAAAAACGCAAGGGAGTTAAAAAGCATATAGTCCTCCAAAAAGCTGATATCCCGGCAAATTATTGATATAATTACGCCATAAAAGTATATATTATTATCCCCAAGAAGTCAAAAAATTTTAAATTTTTGTGAACGAGACTTTTTAGCGGAAAATAAGGACATAATAAATTTATAATATTGGTTAGGAAGTGGCTTATAATGGGGAAA
>CAYLSP010000175.1:0-3992 GCA_964385935.1 uncultured Defluviitaleaceae bacterium | reverse complement strand
AAAATCAAAGAAAAAAAAGAAATTAAGGAAGTATAACTATGAAAAAAACATTTACAGCGAGATTGATGGACTGACAGAGATCACTTCGGATCCACTTAAAATTTTACCATGCCTTAAAGTTTTGCAGGGTGAGGTTTTTTTGTCCCTTACTATTGGGCACGAGAAGCAATATGTTGTAAAAGACATACACGCTCTTTATCGAGCATTTCAAAATAAATTAGTCCTGACTTATGGTAAGAGTCGTGAGATTTCACATGAAGTTGCTATACTTGACAAAAGTTCCAGAAAGTTGTTTGACCTTTTGGAGCAGGAAATCAATAGGTATGAGTATTATAAGAATATGCTTGGCTTAGGTATGTATTACGGCGATAGTTATAGTAAACAAAGGCAGATAAAGCTTACGAAACAGGGCGTTGACGAATTTTTCAAGCTGTATTTAGGGCTTACCGTTGATGCTGAGGTGGTGGTTTCAGGCGTTACCATGAGGCGCATAAAAATAACGGATACTGAGCCGGAACTAGCTATTGAGGCCTATAAAGACGGAGAAAATGCCGTTATCAAATGCACTTTAAGCAATTGGCAGCTTATTGAAGGGGAAAAGGGACGTTATGCGCTTATTGGAGATGAGATTCACCCAATTAATTCTGATTATTTTAAGGCCATTTATCCGATTTTCCATGCCGTTAAAAGATCCGGCAACGAAACTATAAAGTTTGAGGGTAACGATTCTCTGCGTTTTTCAACAGTTTTAGTTCCACAGCTTAAAAAGGCCAATGCGGCTAAATTCAGTGATGATTTTGAAAATGAGATAATTTTGTTCACCACGAAGCTCTACTTTGACGCTCAGGGCGAAAAAGTGGTTTGTAAAGTTCTGTTCTGCTATAACGAAAATGAGGTGAATCCACTTTCCGTAGACGATTCAAATAAAAATATCCACAGAAATGCCCCCGAAGAATATTTGTTTTTAAAAAGGCTGACAGCTCATGGATTTATTCCAAATAAAGAGGAAGAAATATTTCAGCTTTCGGGAGAAGATGAAATTTATAACTTATATCATTCAGAAAATGGCATTAAAAGCCTCAGAGATAAAACGGAAGTTTATGTTTCAGAAGCCTTTGAAAACAAATCGAAAAAAGTCTATCCGAAAACTTCTTTCGGTCTCAGAATAAATGGAAATCTACTTGAACTAAGCATAGATGCAAAAGATTTTGACTATATGGAGCTTTCGGACATTCTGGAATCTATGAAAATCAATAAAAAATATCATAGGCTCAAAGACGGGCGGTTTATGGATATCAGCTATGATGAACTTAATACGCCAATGTCGCTTCTTTCAGGGCTATCCCTGTCACCTAAGGATTTTAAGAATAATATGGTAGAAGTCCCGATTTATAGGGCGCTTTATCTGGATAAACTAGCTGAGGAACAAAGTGGTTCCACTTCCTTTTCTTACGACGAACCACTGAAAAAACTGCTTTCGGATTTCAAAAGCCATAAGAAAGAAGATTTTCCATTGCCTAAGAGCCTTGAAAATGTTTTGAGGGATTATCAAAAAGAGGGCTTTATATTTTTAAAAACCATTGCAAAGTATGGGTTTGGCGGGATTTTGGCCGATGACATGGGACTAGGGAAAACAATTCAGGTTATCGCTCTTTTGTTATCCGATAAAGAGGAGAAGGAAAGCCGCGGAGATTCGCCCACGAAATCAATAGTTATTGCGCCCACCTCCCTTATTTATAACTGGGAAAAGGAGATTCAGCGTTTTGCACCCTCTCTTAAAACGGCTATTGCAGGCGGAACAGCTGTGAATCGCAAGGAAATAATTGAAGGCTTCACCGATGGCGTTATAATAACCACTTATGATATGCTGAAAAGGGACATAGCTGATTATGAAAGTCAGGATTTTAAGTTTGTTATTGTGGACGAAGCCCAGAACATGAAAAATCCCCACACCCAGAATTCAAAGGCAGTAAAGCTTTTAAATGCTTCCTGCAAAATTGCGCTGACAGGCACACCTATAGAAAATTCCCTGTCTGAACTATGGTCTATTTTTGATTTTGTAATGAAGGGCTACCTCTTTAATTCATCAAAGTTCACTGAAAAATACGAGCGTCCCATTGTGAAGCAAAATGGTCAGAACGAACAGGCGGCTCTGGAGGCTTCAACTGAATTAAAACGCCAGATTTCACCGTTTGTTTTGAGGCGGGTTAAAAAAGACGTTTTAAAAGAGCTTCCGCCGAAAATTGAAACAACCCTCATTGCAGAAATGACGCCTGAACAGAACAAGGTATATGCGGCTTGGTTTTTAAAGGCGAAGGGGGAAATCGGGAACGTTCTTGATGAAGGGAAATATAGAGAAAAGCAGATTGAAATATTGGCTATTTTACTGCGCCTAAGACAGATTTGCTGTCACCCAAAGGTTTTTCTTGAAAATTATCGGGGCGGTTCAGGTAAGCTTGATATGACCATGGACACCGTTGAAAAATCCATTGACTCAGGTAGAAGGATTCTGATTTTCTCTCAATTTACAAAAATGCTTGAAATAATAAGCAAGGAACTTAAGAAAAAACACATAGGTCATTTTTATTTAGACGGCTCAACAGCTTCAAAGGACAGAATGGACATGTCTGAACGTTTTAACGCAGGGGAAAACGATGTGTTTCTGATTTCACTGAAAGCGGGAGGTACGGGGCTTAATTTAACGGGCGCGGACGTGGTTATCCATTATGACCCATGGTGGAATCCCGCCGTTATGGATCAGGCTTCAGACAGAGCTCACAGATTAGGGCAGGATAAAACGGTGCAGATTTTTAATATTGTGGCAAAGGGTTCGATTGAAGAAAAAATCATTGCCCTTCAAGGTTTGAAAAAACAGCTTTCTCAGGATATTATAGAGGACGGCGGCGCGGTTATTTCAAAAATGACAGAATCAGAAATCCGTTCATTATTCAATTAATTTAATATATTCACGGATAAATATCCCTTTTTTGAACACAATAATCTTAGATTATGAGAACTTGTTCTTAAAATGGGGTATTTTTATGCGTAGAAAAAAGTTCATTCGCGGAATCGTCACCTTCATTGCCTTCTTTTTCCTAGTAGCGGCGGGTCTTTTTTTTACTGAAAGAAACAGGGACGTTATTATAAATTATTCTAATTTGGAAAATGGCGAAAGAAAGGCGCTTATTGAAAAGGTTTATGACATTAAGTTTCCTGTTGTTGAAACACCGTCAAAAACTATAGATTTGCTTTTGCCGATCTATAAAAATTGTGAAATTGAAGAAGCACAAAAGATAGCAAGCCTTTTCGGAGATTTTCAGTTATCAGAGGAGACAGAGGAATATTTTGAATTTGAAAAGGGTTTTAAAAGGGTCTTTGTTTATAAGTATATAAGCCTTATAAGATATGAAAATCACGATTTTAGAGTCTCTTTTAAAAAGGAAATAGACAGGGACGAAGCAGTTTCTTTGGCATGGGAATTTATTGCTGATAAAATGATTTATTTGGATATAGCAGATTTAAATGATAGGGAAATATCGGTTCTGTCAAATGAAGATGGCTATTCCGTGAGCTTTATAAGGAATGTAAACGGCTATAGAAACTATGCTTTTCCGGCCATGGTATCCGTTGACAAAGAGGGGAATATTTTGTCAGCGAACCTCTATTATTTTGAATATGAAAAAATAGGCTCATGCCGTACAAAGAGCATAAACACGGCTGTTCTTGAACTTCCATTAGATTTTCCCGAATATGGCTCAAATGAATGCAGAGTTGATTTAAAAAGCTGTCAATTGGTTTATTTTTATGAGAATTCCATTGTCCAGCCGGCCTATATGTTTTTAGGTGAAGTTATTGATGAAAAGATGGAGTTCACTTGCTTTGTAAAGGCCGCTTTGTATAAATAATTTACAGAAGGGAGAGAGATTTAATGCTCATAACAAAAGACCTAAATGAAAATATAAAATCTATTGAAGAAGCGTTTTTTGACTGTG
>CAYLSP010000174.1:0-4013 GCA_964385935.1 uncultured Defluviitaleaceae bacterium | reverse complement strand
CCGATTATTGTCGGTATGGAATAAGTCAGTACAAGTGTTTTAACTTTTTTTGTAGACATCAACTTTTCAGCCGGTGTCAAAATTCGCTCTTCTTTTTCTGTATTTCTATCCTGAGTATTCAATAAAACCTCCAAAAACTTAACTATCTATTTTTTATTAAGAATGAAACTTGCAAATGTTTCACCAAACTCAAAACAATTTTCAAGATCATCCGGCGTAGGTTTAAAACAAACCTTTATACTATCAGCCGGGGTATTGAACCTAAGCTGTTTAAACCTGTCCATAACATTAGGAACACCCTCGCCGCTCCAGCCATAAGAACCGAAAGCTCCGGCAATTTTACCTCTGTGAATAATTGGATTAAGTTCTGACAAAAGCTTATGCACGGGAGGTAAGGTATCACCTACAATAGTAGGAGTTCCAATTAAAATGCCCTGTGCTGAAAGAGTTTCGTTAAGCATTTCATTTTCATCACAGTCCACTAAGTCGAACATTTTCACGTCAATGCCACCAACGGTCTTAATGCCCTCTTCAATAGATTTAGCCATTTCTCTTGTATATCCATAAGCTGAAACATAACAAATAGACACTTTCGGCTTATCAAATTTAACAGAAGCTGACCATTTTCTATACATTTCCTTATATTTTTCAAGATCTTTCCTTATGACCGGGCCATGACCAGGACATACGACTTCAACATCAAGCTTATCAACTCTATTAAGCCCCGCCAAGACAAATTCTTTAAACGGCCCTAAAATGCCGTCAAAATAATATTTATAAGCGTCTTCAAAACCTTCTGAGCATTTTGGGTCTTGCTCCACTACATCGTTAAACACTTTGTCAGAGCAATAATGACAACCAAAAAAGTCGCATGTGAAAAGAACCTTTTCTTCTTCACAATAGGTAAACATTGTATCAGGCCAGTGAAGCATTGGTGAAGATACAAATCTAAGCGTCTTACCGCCAAGGTCAATCATGTCGCCATCAGCAACAACTTGACTTGAAAAGTTTTTGTTTGTGATGTTATTAAGGAATTTAATCGCCGTGCCCGAACCGACCACTGTAAGATTTGGATTCAAATCAAATAACTTAAAAAGAGAGCCCGAATGATCCGGTTCAGTGTGATTAACTACAACATAATCAATCTTATTTATATCACAGAATTTTGAAAGCTGTTCACAGTATCCGTCAAAAAATCCTTCTTTTGTGATTTCAACAAGCGCCGTTTTTTCCGTGCCTTTAACAAGGTATGAGTTGTACGTGGTTCCGTATTTTGTCCTCATAACAATATCAAAAATTTCAATACCATAATCAAGAGTTCCAATATAATAAATGCCTTCTTTAATCTCAGTTGAAGTATATCTGGCTTTATTCAAGTTAATACCTCCTAAATTGGATAGATTTTATCTTCCTTATTCAGTAAATCCCCATCTATTCCATATTTTTGTGCCTGGCGGAATTTGAAATATTCAACCGCCTGTGTTGGGAATAGAATATAGGACAAAACATCCTCTTCCTGTTCATAATAATCCTTTATATCTTCTCTGGCTTTGTCAACCACCGGTGAAAGAAGATCTGCCGGACGATTTGTAATTACTTTTTCGTCGGCAATTATTTTCTTTTTTATTTCTTCTGCTATAGGCACTTGAGTTTTACCATACATGCCCCTTACAAAATCTTTTGTCTCATTAGAAACAAGCTTATATCTTTCACCTGTTATGACATTCAAAACAGCCTGTGTCCCAACTATTTGACTGGATGGCGTAACGAGTGGCGGATAGCCTAAATCAGCTCTGACTCTCGGAACTTCTTCCAGAACCTCTTGAAGACGATTTTCCGCATTTTGCTGTTTAAGCTGTGAAACTAAGTTACTGAACATACCGCCGGGAACTTGATAGGCAAGAGTGTCAATGTCAACGGACAGAACTTTGGGATCCATAAGCCCCGTTTTAATAGCCTTTTCACGTATAGGTCTGAAAAAGTCTGAAATGTCTTTTAATTTTCCTGTATCAAGTTCTGTGTCATATTCCGTGTCTTTAAGAGCCGCAACAGTAACATCCGTTGCCGGCTGGCTAGTACCTAACGCAAACGGAGCCATGGCAGTGTCAATAATATCAACGCCTGCTTCAATAGCCTTTAAGTATGTCATGGACGCAAGCCCGCTCGTATAGTGAGAATGAAGCTGTATAGGAATGTCCACTGCGGCTTTAATCGCCTTAACAAGACTGCTTGCATTATATGGCAGCAAAAGTCCCGCCATATCCTTAATACAAATAGAATCCGCTCCCATATCCCTGAAATCTTTCGCGAGCTTAACGAAATATTCCTCTGTGTGAACTGCGCTTGTTGTATATGATATGCAAAGCTGCGCGTGTCCTTTTTCCTTTTTGACAGCCTTTACAGAAGATTCTACATTTCTTAAATCATTCAAAGCGTCAAAAATTCTTAATATATCTATGCCGTTTTCTATGGTCTTTCTGATAAAGTATTCCACCGCATCGTCGGGATAAGCCCTGTAACCAAGCATATTCTGACCGCGGAAAAGCATCTGGAGCTTTGTCTTTTTTAAATACTTTCTAAAAGTTCTGAGCCTTTCCCAAGGATCTTCTTTCAGGAATCTCAAACAGCTATCAAAGGTTGCGCCGCCCCAGACTTCCAGTGAATGAAATCCAACGTCATCCATCCTTTCAAGAACCGGAAGCACAGTTTCCATTTCCATTCTGGTAGCTATTAAGGATTGTTGCCCATCTCGAAGCGTTGTATCCGTAATCAATAATTTTTTCTGCATAACAAACCCCTTCCTGCTTTATTAGCCCTCTTCTGAAACCTCATGCCATCGTCTATTCGGCTATTTTCCTAATATATTCAAAAATACTCCGGCGGCAATGGCAGAACCGATAACTCCCGCTACATTAGGCCCCATGGCGTGCATTAAAAGGAAGTTTTCGGGATTTTCTTCCTGACCCACCTTGTGCGCTACTCTAGCGGCCATTGGTACAGCCGAAACCCCTGCCGCGCCGATTAGCGGATTAACTTTGCCCTTTGTCAACTTACACATAAGCTTTCCAAACAAAACGCCGATTGCAGTTGAAAAAGCAAAGGCAACAAGCCCAAGCCCCAAAACAAGCAAGGTGTCCACAGTTAAAAATGTTTTGGCGTTTGTAGTTGCGCCAACTGTAATACCGATGAAAATCGTAACTATATACATTAAAATGTCTGAGGCAGTTTTTGAAAGCTTATCAACAACTCCGCTTTCCTTAAAAAGATTCCCAAGCATCAACATTCCAACTAAAGAAACGCTCTCAGGAACAATTAAAACAACTAAAATTGTAGCAAAAATAGGGAATAATATTTTTTCTTTTTTAGATACCGGTCTCAGCTGATCCATTTTTATAGCACGCTCTTTTTTTGTAGTAAGAGCCTTCATGATTGGCGGCTGAATTATAGGAACAAGAGCCATATAGGAATAGGCGGCAACAGCTATGGTAGCAAGCATATTGGGCGCAAGTTTTGTTGTCAGATAAATAGCAGTAGGACCGTCCGCTCCGCCGATTATTCCGATTGCGGCAGCAACGTTAATAGGAAAGCCCAAAACTATAGCTAATAAAAATGCGGCGTAAATTCCGGCCTGTGCAGCTGCACCCAACAAAACGCTTCTGGGGTTCGCTATCATAGGGCCAAAATCAGTAAGCGCCCCAACGCCTAGGAAAATAAGGGGCGGGAAAATCCCAAGTTTGTTTCCCTGATATAAATAATACAACATGCCTCCGGTCTGTTCTCCTACCGATGGAGCCATAATCTGGCTTCCCGGCAGATTTGCAAGAAGCATTCCAAAAGCGATAGGCAGAAGCAAAAGCGGCTCATATTGTTTCTTGATAGCCAAATATATTAGCACAAGAGCCACAATAATCATAATTAAATAGAGATATCCGCCTTCTTTAAAAAAGATAGAAAAGCCAGAAGTTTCAAAAAAGCCTGTCAAAGCGTTGAGAAATATGTTTATAAAACCCATT
>CAYLSP010000173.1:0-4018 GCA_964385935.1 uncultured Defluviitaleaceae bacterium | reverse complement strand
AATAAATTCATTTTCGTCCTCGTATATTAAAAATCTAGTTTAAAAAATTATCGGATTTTATTATCCTTTCATTAAGGGAAGAATAGCGTTTTATTTGCATGTTATTATCAACCATGCGGTTAACGGTTTCGGGAATCCCAACAATTACCGCCATTTCTCTGGCTCTTGTCACAGCGGTGTATAACAGATTTCTGCTCATCAGCATATGAGGCCCTGAATGAAGAGGGATGACAACGGCCTTATATTCACTGCCCTGAGATTTGTGAATAGTTAGGGCATATGCAAGTTCTATTTCGTCTAGCTGGCTGAAATCATAGCTTATTATCCTTGAATCATCATAAATCACCCTGACTATTTCAGACTGGTGGTTTATATCAAGAATATAACCCTCATCCCCGTTAAAAACGCCGCTTCCTTCCTCAACAGTTCTGCCAAACCTGTCCAAAATCTTCCAGACCATATTATAATTGTTTTTTATTTGTATAATTTTATCGCCGCTGCGGAATACGCCGTTTCTATAAGCCCTCTCGCCCTTATTTTTTGCAGGTGGGTTTATCCTTTCCTGCAAAATTCTATTCAGGTTATAAACACCTAAAACTCCCTTCCGCATAGGGGTTAAAACCTGAATATCCCTTATCATGTCGCATTTCATATAGTTTGGCAGACGTTCTGTCACAAGAGAAACAATCTGTCTAACAACGTCCTCGGCGTTCGTCCTTTTTATTAAGAAGAAATCCTTTTCGGGCAGGCTGAAATCGGGGTATAATCCGTTATTTATTCTGTGGGCGTTTAAAATTATTGCAGACTCACCGGACTGACGAAAAATTTCATTAAGCCGCACATAATGAATCCTTCCGCTTTCAATCATATCCTTTAAAACATTTCCCGGCCCAACGGACGGAAGCTGATCCACGTCACCAACAAAAATCACCCTTGTCCCATAATTCACTGCTTTAAGAAAATTATACATAAGCATAATGTCCACCATTGAACTTTCGTCAATGACCACGCAATCTGCCTCAATCATGCTGTCCTCGTCCCGATTAAGAGCTATCATTCTGTCATCGTCTGAAAAACTCAGTTCTAAAAGCCGGTGTATGGTTTTTGCTTCAAGCCCCGTTGTTTCGGACATTTTTTTTGCCGCTCTTCCTGTGGGTGCGGCTAGAGCGATTGTCTGTCCTTCCTGCGCCAACAGCTTTATTATCATATTAATTATTGTAGTTTTCCCTGTTCCGGGGCCACCTGTAATGATTGTAACTCCGTTTGTAACAGCATCTATTACTGCCTGCTTCTGCTCTTTTGCAAGGACAAGCCCCGAACTTTCTTGAATTTTTAAAAGCCTTTTTTCAACGTCAACGCTTTTGTCCACAGCAGTTTTTTTAAGCTCAATAAGTTTTTTAGCCACGTAACTTTCGGCATAATAATATCCTGTTAAATAAACGGCTATAAAAGTCTCGTCAAAAGCGTTTATTTTCTCCTGCCAAATTGTCTTTTGAAGCTGCATTTCTAAAAGGCAGTTTTCGATAATGTCGCTGTGGAGGTTAAGTTCCTCTGAGGCTCTTGATAGCAAAATGGTTTTCGGTAAATAGACATGCCCATTTGAAGCGGCGGCAGATAGTATATACCTTATTCCGGCTCTTATCCTAAAAGGCGAATCGGGAAGAATCCCCACTTTAAAAGCAATCATGTCGGCAGACTTAAAGCCTATGCCAAAAATTTCATCCGTAAGGGCATAGGGGTTTGTCCTGACCGTTTCAATGGTATCAGTTCCGTATTTTTTATATATTTTTACAATTGTCGAAACCTGTATCCCAAACTCCTGTAAATAAATAACCGCACGGCGTAGCTCAGCTTGTTCCCTGAAAACCTCTCCTATTTGAAGGGCTTTTTCCAGCGTGATACCACGAATTTTAGACAATTTTTCTGGTTGTTCCTCAAAAACCCTTAACGTAAGCTCCCCGAATTCTGCTGTTATTTTTCTAGCCAGTCTTTCGCCTATTCCCTTAATAACGCCGCTTCCAAGATATTTTTCAATGCCTGTCAAGGATGTTGGAACAGATTTTTCTGAAAATTTAACATTAAATTGGCGTCCATATGACGGATGCAACACAAATGCCCCGGTGAGTTTAACGAACTCTCCGGGGGTTATTTGCGCCATATAACCAGTACAGGTTATTTCTTCACGTTCGTTTTCATTGTCGTTATCAGAAACGACGGAAAAGACAGCATAGCCGTTTTCAGGATTGTGATAAATAACGCTGTCTATTGTTCCTTCAAAAAAGCTTTCGTTTTCATCATAATTCATGGTGCTTCCTACTTAAAACGTTATTAAAATCAGCCACAATATCGCCAAACCAAATACATAGAATGAAAAATATTTAAGCTTTCCGCGGCTAATAATATTAATCATGAAGCTAATAGCCAGATATCCCGATAACATTGCTGTGATAAATCCTATAACAATGGGAAGAATATCAGAGGGAAGAATTGTCACGCCGCCTGAAACGATACTCTTTATTTGCAATACAGCCGCGCCCAAAATGACAGGTATTGACATAAGGAAAGAAAATTTCGCCGCTGTCTGGCGAGTTAGACCTCTGAAAAGTCCGCCTGTTATAGTAGAGCCTGAGCGGGAAATTCCGGGCGTTATGGCTACTGCCTGAACTATACCGATAATAAGCGCGTCGGCAAAAGTTATAGCTTTATCTTTCTTATAACCCTTTTCGCCTATTTTATCCGCTAACAATAGAGCGATTCCTGTAATGATGAAACCAAGAGCAAGGAACGGTCCTGACTGAAAGAGCATGTCAACGGCATCTTCAAAAAACAGAGCGGCCACAACAGCGGGAACTGTTGCCATAATCAGCAAATATGTAGTTTTTTGAAACGGCTTTTTTATAAGCTCCCAAATATCTCTCCAGTATATAAGAAAAATGGGAACTAAAGTCCCTAAATGAACAGCCACGTCAAACAGCATGTTATCCGTTTCGACTCCTAAAAGCTTTTTAAAAAGCATAAGATGCCCGGAACTGCTTATTGGAAGAAATTCGGTAAGGCCTTGAATAATACCCAGTATGGCCGCCGATAAAGCATTCATAAAAACCCTCCTCATAGAATCTTAGAATGGAATTATAACACAAAAAACTTTTAGTTGCAATGTTTAATAGTATGTATTATAATTAGATGTTATTCGCATTCTAATTGAATATGAAATATAAGCATATGGTTTTTTAAAGACGAAAGGACTTAATAGATGAATCACAAAGAACAAAATAAAGAACAAAACATTGAAGTTGAACAAAGGCTTAATTTTAACGAAATGAACTTGAGAGAAGAAACCCTCAGAGCTATTGAAGATCTAGGGTTTGAAGAAGCAACACCGATTCAGTCACAGGCAATAAACATGATTATGGCGGGAAAAGATATAGTCGGGCAATCCCAGACAGGAACAGGAAAGACCGCCGCTTTCGGGATTCCTATTTTAGAAAAAATAGATCCTGAAATAAAAAGGATTCAGGCTGTGATACTTTGCCCTACGAGAGAACTTGCCATACAGGTCAGTGAAGAATTTAGAAAACTCCTTAAATACAGGGACAATATAAAGGTTCTGCCCGTTTATGGCGGACAGCCTATAGATCGCCAGATATTAGCGCTTAAAAAAGGCGTTAATGTAATAATCGGAACGCCTGGGCGCGTTATGGATCATATTGAAAGACGAACAATTCGTATGGATTATGTAAACTGTGTCATTCTGGACGAAGCGGACGAAATGCTTGACATGGGATTTCGGGAAGATATTGAGTTCATTCTGGAAAAAACTCCCGAGGAACGCCAGACAATTATGTTTTCGGCCACAATGCCGCCTGAAATATTAAAGCTTACTAAGAAATTCCAAAGAGATCCCGATTTTATCAAAGTTACAAGGCGTGAAATAACCGTTCCTAACATAGAACAGGTTTATTTTGAAGTCAGGGAAAACACAAAGCTTGAAGCCTTGTGCCGTGTTATTGACTTAAAT
>CAYLSP010000172.1:0-4046 GCA_964385935.1 uncultured Defluviitaleaceae bacterium | reverse complement strand
ATAGCAATCGGAGCAAGGGCAACAGGACTTAAATACTTAAAAAGGGATATGCCGAGACCGCTTCCCCCTGATAATTGGTCAAACCATTCAACAGACGCAACAAGCCATGAAGTCACTGTTGTTCCTATATTTGCCCCCATTATGACGCTGGTTGACTGTGTAAGGTTCATGAGTCCCGCGTTGACAAAACCCACCACCATAACGGTCGTTGCTGAGCTCGACTGTATTATTGCCGTTACTCCGGCTCCCACAATTACGCCTAAAAGTTTTGTCTTTGTCAAGGCCTCTAAAAGTTTTTTCATTTTTGGCCCTGCGGACTTTTGAAGCCCTGCCGCCATAACATGCATCCCATAAATGAAAAGACCTAACCCACCGGCAAATCCGACGATTATAGACACATAATCGAATTCCATAACAAACCTCCTGATTTTTTATACCATTAAAGATGGGTATACTTTTCACTTTTTACCGATATATAAATATTATGTACAAAAAACTTGTCTGGCTCACTCCCTTTTATCAATAAATTGACACGAATACAATTTTACATCAGCATTTCTAAAAAATCAACAGATAGGGACAATTATGTTAAAAAAGCTTTGCAATTATTTATCAAATTTGATACAATCAAAAATATAATTATATAGTAGGGAAGGTGTTACATATGTTTATGCAAATTAAGAAAGTCGATTATGATGAGAAGCATATCCTCAGGAATCTGTTGGAACTTTATTTCTATGACTTGAGCGAATTTGATAACGAGTTAATTACACGCGACCTAAACGAAGCCGGTCTGTATGGATACAGATATCTTGACCATTATTGGACCGGAGAAAACAGGCATCCCTATTTTTTAAAAGTTGACAATCAATTGGCTGGCTTTTTATTATACAGAAAGCTTGATGAGCCTCCCTTTGAGAACACCGCTTCTGAGTTTTTCGTAATGAGAAAATACAGAAATGCCGGAGCGGCCACTTTTATGGCAAACTGGATGTTTGAAAAATACAAGGGAAAATGGGTTGTCGACTGTCTATTAAATAATGAACCGGCTGTAAAATTCTGGAGAAGAGTAATTTCAAGAAATAATGGAGAGAATATTGAGGAGATAATCGACCGGGACGCCGCTCACGTTAATTGGAAGTTTGATAT
The DNA here is from genome assembly GCA_964385935.1 of uncultured Defluviitaleaceae bacterium. GTDB lineage: Bacteria > Bacillota > Clostridia > Lachnospirales > WRAX01 > CAYLSP01. The sequence continues at coordinate 2,897 of CAYLSP010000172.1, read as the reverse complement.
TAAATAATTTAGGATATAATACTTGTTATGTCAATACAGATATGATAGAATGTTGTTGCTATAGTGGTTGATTAAACAAATCATTATAGGCACATATTCCTTAGTTCAGAAACAGGCTGCCAACCTCTTCTTAACGAAAGGAGAAAATAATTTAGGAGGAATTACTATGGCAATCGAAAAGAAAACTATTATTGAGAAATTCGGAAGGAAAGAAAATGACACCGGCTCACCGGAAGTTCAAGTTGCTCTTCTTACAGCAAGAATCAACCACCTTACAGAGCATCTTAAAGAGCACAAAAAAGACCACCATTCAAGAAGAGGACTTTTGAAAATGGTTGGACAAAGAAAAGGCTTACTGAATTATATTAAATCAAAAGACATTTTGAAATACCGCGACTTGATAAACGAATTAGGAATAAGAAAGTAAAGAGGGTAGCCTATGTACAGAACTTATAGTTGTGAAATCGGCCAAAAGCCCTTTTCAGTTGAAATCGGCAGGTTAGCTGAGCTCGCAAACGGCGCCGCAGTTGTTCGATATGGAGATACCGTTCTTATTTGTACTGCTACCGCGTCTGAAAAACCCCGGGCCGGAATCGACTTTTTTCCTCTGTCAACAGATTATGAAGAAAGATTATATTCTGTGGGAAAAATTCCGGGCGGCTTCATTAAAAGAGAAGGAAAACCGACAGAAAAGGCCGTTTTAACGTCTCGCCTTATTGACAGACCACTTCGTCCCCTTTTCCCAAGCGACTACAGAAATGACGTTTCCGTTGTTTCAACAGTTCTTTGTGTGGATCAGGACTGTTCCCCCGAAATGGCTGCTATGATCGGTTCTTCAATAGCCCTTTCAATTTCGGACATACCGTTCGGAGGACCTACCGCCGCCGTTAACGTAGGAATTATTGACGGAAAATTTGTCGTTAATCCCGACTCAAAAAATCGCGAGGATAACGCTCTTTCTCTGACTGTTGCTTCAACGAAAGACAAGGTTATGATGATTGAAGCAGGCGCTGATGAAATTGACAACGACACAATGTTTGATGCAATTATGTTCGCCCATGCCGAAAATCAGAAAATAATTAAATTTATTGAAGAAATCGTGGCGAAAGAAGGAAAACCGAAACACAGTTATGAACGCCATCTTGTTAACCCCGAAGTTCTTGAAAAAGTAAAAGAACTTGTTGACGAGAAGCAAATGGAAGAAGCTGTCTTTACCGATATGAAACAGGTTAGAGACGAAAAAATGAGAGAAATGAAGGATTTCCTTCTTGCAACTCTCTCAGAACAAATGCAAGATGCTTCGGAAGATCTTGCTACAGATATTGCTGATGCGGTCTATCAGTATGAGAAAAAGACTGTTAGGCGCATGATATTTAAAGATCATAAAAGACCAGACGGAAGAAAACTTGATGAAATCAGGGCACTGTCCGCTGAAATAGATTTTCTTCCGAGAACTCACGGTTCAGCCGTCTTTAAGAGAGGTCAAACTCAGGTTCTCACCATTGCAACCCTTGGTTCTGTGGGCGAATCACAGCGTCTTGACGGACTTGACGAGCTTGAAGAATCGAAGAGATATATGCATCACTATAATTTCCCCAGCTATTCTGTTGGTGAAACAAGACCTTCAAGAGGTCCCGGCAGACGTGAAATTGGTCACGGTGCTTTAGCGGAAAGAGCGCTTTTGCCTGTTATTCCGTCAGAAGCTGAATTCCCCTATGCTATCCGCCTTGTTTCCGAAGTTGTTTCTTCAAACGGCTCAACTTCACAGGCTAGCGTTTGTGCAAGCTCTCTTTCATTAATGGCGGCGGGCGTTCCAATAAAAGCCCCCGTAGCAGGAATTTCCGTGGGGCTTGTCACTGATCCTAACCCGGATTCTGACGAGTTTGTGCTATTGACAGACATTCAAGGTCTCGAAGACTTTTTCGGTGACATGGACTTTAAAGTCGCGGGAACTCACAAGGGCATTACCGCTATCCAAATGGATATAAAAATTGACGGCTTAACGCCTGAAATTATACGTAAATCCCTTGACCAGACTTTTGAAGCTAGAAAATTTATTTTAGACGGCGTTATGGCATCTGCCATTTCAGAACCGAGAAAAGAACTTTCTGCCTATGCACCAAAAATTGCCTTTGTGACAATTAAACCTGAAAAGATGTCCGAAGTCATTGGTTCAAGAGGTAAGGTAATCAACAGAATTATTGACGAATCGGGCGTCACAAAAATTGATACAGAGGACGACGGCAGAATCTTTATTGCCGCACACACCTCAGAGGCGATTCAAAAAGCTATGGACATGATTCTTGCCATAGCCGAAGATCCGGTTATCGGAAAGATTTATAAAGGAAAAGTTACGGGCATTAAAACCTTTGGTGCGTTTGTCGAAATCGCGCCTGAAAAAGAAGGTCTGTGTCATATCTCGAATATTGCGAAAGAAAGAATTAAACAGGTGGAGGACGTTTTACAGCTTGGCGACGAAATTTTAGTCAAGGTTATCGGTATTGACGAACAAGGCAAAATCAGTCTCTCTCGAAAAGCCGCCCTCGTTCCTGAAGGAACTTCTGAAGAGAATTAATATCTAATTTAAGAACCTGTATTGAATACAGGTTCTTATTTAACTAAGGAGAATATCCCATGGCCACCACGATTACACTTGATAACGGAACAAGAATAGTTGTCGGCAAAATCCCGTTTGTTAGATCAGTTTCTTTCGGTATATTCGTAAAAAACGGCTCGAGAAATGAGCCTAAGGAGTTATGTGGCATCTCCCACTTTATTGAGCATATGCTCTTTAAAGGCACTACAACGCGCTCGGCTAGAGATATTGCCGACGAACTGGACGCTGTGGGTGGTCAGCTAAATGCCTATACAACAAAAGAATATACCTGTTATTATAC
>CAYLSP010000171.1:1842-4123 GCA_964385935.1 uncultured Defluviitaleaceae bacterium | reverse complement strand
TTAAACGATGTAGGTTCAAAATAATAGTTTCAAGAACATTACAGTAATATTACTTAGTTAGTATATCAAATTTTATAAAAAAAGTGTAGTGAAAATTTTAGAAATTAATAAAATTATTAAGCGGCCTCAGGAGTTTCCTCTGCCGTTACTGGATCTGTTGTTACTGGATCTGTTGCAATATCATCTGTCGTTAAAGGATCTGTAGCTGTGTTTTCTGGTGTCGGAGGTGTTATTATCGCATCAGCAGGGAACTTTAACGTGTATAAGTTAGGAGCGTTGACTTCAATTTTAGCCTCGGCGGCCCACTTTTCAACTTCGATTCCGTACAATTGATCTTGTTGTTCTACAATATACTGATCCTTAGCTTTCTCTTTTGCCGTTTCGAGATCTGGTTCAATGATTTCACGGAGTATAGCAACAACATAACCGGCAACACTGCCAGGAACAGGTTCTGTCGCTTCTCCTACTTCAAGGTTAAATACAGCGTCTATTATGTCTTGACCCTGATAAAGTTCAGTTACGCTTCTTGTTTTAACTTCAACATCTTCGGCATAGTCAACAGACATTTCCTTATAAATCGTTTCATAGTCCTCGCCGTCTAAAAGTCTTGTTCTTGCAACCTTCGCGTCTTCTTCATTCTCGGTCACAACATAATCAACATTATATGTGGCAAGACTTTGTCTGTTATCAACTAAATATGTTTCAAAATAAGTGTCAAATGCGGCTTGGTCAAAAACATAAGTGTCGGTAATAGACTTTCTCAGGTTAAGAACATAATACTGCTGTTCCATAAGCTTTAAAAGCTGGTCTTCCGGAAGATTAATGTCTTTCATGATAACATCGCCCATATAAGACTTAAAATCTTCAGTGTTTTTAATAGCTTCTTGCTTCTGCTCTTCAGTTATAGTAATACCTCTTTTAATAGCTTCATTATATATTACTTTATAATCGATAACATCGGTTGTAGCATATTGAATTATTGACTGTAATCCTGTCATTCCGTTTTCATCGGGAGTATCAAGATCAGTTCTACCCATCTGGTCGTAATAGCTTTTATAGTTATACATGTTCATCTTTATTTCACCGACGGGAATAGACTCGCCGTCAACCTTAACATAATAATTGTTTGACACAATCTGATATACTATAAAGACAGCCAATGCTACAATTACCGCCCCCAGAATTCCGCCAATCATAATTTTCTCTTTTTTAAGATAAGATTGCTTTTTCTGTTTCTTCGCCATTATTATCCTTCCACCTATCGTAATAAAATGTAATGCTTTAAGTGACATTATACTTAAAAACTGGCAAAAATACAACTGTTATTTTATATTATTTAACAGTTTTAAAAGATGTTTTGTAGAAAAATAGTTATATTTTTAATATGCTCCTGATAGTTGTTGTTATAGAGCCTATAGGTTATATAGGGATTAGGAGCAATAGTAAAAAAGATTCTGCCCTTGTTTTTATTTACTAAATCGGCAATTTTTTCTGGGGAAGCTTTTGAATCCTGCTTAAATGTTATAATAATTGCCTTGTTCTTTTCGGAAAGAGAGATGACTCCCGCGTTATGGGCGACTCCTTTTAATAACGCTATATCAAGCAGGTTAATAACAACTTTCGGAATCTCGCCAAACCTGTCTTCAATTTCTTCCCAAACATCGTGATAATCTTCATCCGTTTCCACAAGGGCAATCTTTTTATAAACTTCAAGCTTCTGCGCTTCATCCTGAATATAAAAATCTGGTATATATGCGCTTATATTTATATCCACCAGGGTATCGAATTTTTCTTTTATTTCTTCGCCTTTAAGCTCTCCCACTGCCTCTTCTAAAAGCCTGCAATAGGTGTCATAACCAACAGCATCCATATATCCATGCTGTTCAGCCCCTAAGACATTTCCAGCGCCCCTGATTTCCAAATCACGCATGGCGATTTTAAAACCTGCGCCGAATTCTGTAAACTCTCGGATTGTTCTTAACCTGAGTTCCTGAGCCTCAGTTAGAATTTTGTCCCTTTTATACATCAGATAGGCATAGGATATCCTGTTAGACCGCCCTACCCTTCCTCGAAGCTGATAAAGCTGGCTAAGCCCCATTTGATCGGCTTCTTGAACAATTATAGTATTTACGTTTGCAATGTCAAGACCAGTTTCAATAATTGTAGTGCAGACAAGAACGTCAATCCTGCCTTCAATAAATTCGGACATTATGCTTTCAAGTTCACGCTCCGACATCTGTCCGTGAGCATATGACACAACAGCGTCGGGAACAAGCTGCTG
>CAYLSP010000171.1:0-1832 GCA_964385935.1 uncultured Defluviitaleaceae bacterium | reverse complement strand
ATTTTATAGGCAACCTCCTGAATATTTTTCACTCGGTTGTAAAGGTAATAAACCTGTCCCTCACGGTCGATTTCCCTTAAAATCGCCTCTCTAACTAAGTCTGGGCTGTATTCCAGAATATAAGTCTGGATAGGCTGGCGCTCCTGTGGCGGGTCTTCCAGAACAGACATATCCCTTATGCCTGTCAGGCTCATATGAAGGGTTCTCGGAATGGGCGTTGCAGTAAGCGTTAAGACGTCAACGTTTTATTTCATTAGTTTAAGCTTCTCTTTATGAGAAACCCCAAAGCGCTGTTCTTCATCGACGATGATAAGCCCCAAATCCTTAAACTTTACATCAGCGGAAAGAAGCCTGTGTGTCCCGATAACAATATCAACTGCGCCTTTTTTCAGCTTCTCTACCGTGTCTTTCTGCTGCTTAGGGGTTCTGAAACGGCAAAGCAGTTCAACATTAACAGGGAAGTCCTTCATGCGCTGCATAAACGTGTTATAATGCTGTTGCGCCAAAATGGTAGTTGGAACAAGATAGGCCACCTGCTTTGCGTCCATAACCGCTTTAAAGGCAGCTCTTATAGCGATTTCCGTCTTTCCGTAGCCTACGTCACCGCAAATAAGCCTGTCCATAACCCTTGTAGACTCCATATCGGCTTTTACGTCCTCTATGGCAACAATCTGGTCTTCTGTCTCCTCAAAGGGGAAAAGTTCCTCAAATTCCCTTTGCCAAACAGTGTCCTTTGTGTATAAAAAGCCCTGAGATGCCTGTCTTTTTGCATAAAGTTCAACAAGGTCCATAGCAAGGGCTTTAACGGCCGTTTTGGCTCTTTCCCTTGCCTTTTGCCACTCAGCTCCCCCAAGCTTATTTATTTTCGGCTTTATTTCTTCTCCGCCGATATATTTCTGAATCAGGTCTAACTGGTTTGTATTAACATACAAATGCCCGCCATCGGCATAGGATATTTTCAGATAATCTTTGGATACATTATCAGAGACAATTTTTTCAATTCCACGGTAAATGCCGATTCCGTGATTGTCGTGAACTACATAGTCGCCTATTTTTAGGTCCGTGAAGCTTTCAATTTTCTTTGCGTCCTTGCGCTTTTTCTTACGCTTTGCAAAGGGCTTTTCCTCGCCGAATATGTCTTTTCCCGTTATTATAATGAACTTGACTAAGGGGTATTCAAAGCTTTTATGCAAAGAGCCTTTCGCCAGAGCAATTTGTCCGGGCTGTAATTTACGGTCTTCAAGACTTTCATAAAAGGCCGCATTAAAGCCCGATTCCATAAGCTCGGCCGCAAGTCTTTCGGCTCTTGTTCTGGCTCCCGCCAGAATAATGATTCGATAATTCTTATTCACATAATAAACAAGGTCTTCTTTCAGCGTGTCTATGCGCCTGTTTGCTCCGGCATAGTCTTTTACTGAAAAGCCGATTATATCAGAAATAGTAAAGTCCTTTACAGATGAGGACATGGCGGCCATTAAAACGCATGAAAAATTTCTGCTTTTGTTAAGAATTACGTCATAGTCAACGGGCCTTTCAGCCTGTCCCGGAAGAATGAATCCCCCTTCAAGCTTCGCCTTAGTGCTTTCTGAGTATTCAATGTCAAGGGTATCCATTTTTTGCCTTATTCTCTGTGGCTCGTCAAAAAACAGAACAGTATTTTCAGGCAGATAATCCAGAAGGCACGTGTTTCCGTCATAAAAATAATTGAAGAAATTTTCGGCATTTGAAAAAGTCTTTTGTTCCTTTAATTTTTCAAGAGCGTTTCCTACAATTTCAGAAAGAATTTCTTTCGCCTCTTTTTGATTACTCTGTTCAAGGACTTTTTTCGCTGT
>CAYLSP010000170.1:0-4126 GCA_964385935.1 uncultured Defluviitaleaceae bacterium | reverse complement strand
CAGGAGTCGAAGTTGACAGAAAAGTTGTTCTTGACGAAATATCAGTTCCATGCATTAACAAAGTTTTAGAGATAGGTACAGCCCGAATAATTGAGGTTGCTAAAGAAGAGGAAAAAGTATTTCAATACGAAAGAGTTCTGGAAATGACAGCTACCGCATATACCTGTGACTATCAGTCAACGGGAAAACGCCCCGGTGACAGAGGATACGGTATTACCGCTTCCGGCATGAAAGCGCGTGTAGGCGTTGTGGCAGTTGACCCAAAAGTTATCCCTCTGGGAACTGAGCTTTATATCGAAGGTTATGGCTACGCCATAGCCGGAGACACAGGCGGCGCTATAAAGGGTAACAAAATAGACCTTTATTTTGACACTACTCGTGAATGTATGCAATTTGGCAGACGTCCCATGACGGTTTATGTTCTTTCTTCAAGTAAGTAAAGTGAAAAATTAAGAGCCGACACTTCTAATGAAGCTATCGGCTCTTTTTTGTTAAGCAAACTGACTATTATAGAGACTGGCATAAAAACCATTTTTATCAAGCAATTCCCTATGCTTGCCCTGCTCCACAATATCTCCATCGGAAAGGACAAGGATTAAATCCGCGTCCCTGATGGTTGAAAGTCTGTGGGCGATTATGAAGCTGGTTCTGCCCTTCATAAGGGTTTCCATAGCCTTTTGAATCAAAACCTCTGTTCTGGTGTCAACAGAGCTTGTGGCCTCATCTAAAATCAATATTTTCGGGTTGGCTAAAATGGCGCGGGCAATGGTCAGTAGCTGTTTCTGCCCCTGAGAAACATTGCTGGTTTCCTCGTTTAACACAAAGTCATAGTTACCAGGCAGCGTCTTTATAAAAAAGTCAGCATTTGCGGCTTTAGCGGCCTTTACAACCTCTTGATCAGTTGCGTCAAGCTTACCATACCTTATGTTTTCCATAATAGAGCCGTTAAAGAGCCACGCGTCCTGTAAAACCATGCTTATCGCCGCTCGTAAATCATCTCGGGAAAAGTCCGTGATATTTCTTCCGTCAACGCTTATACTGCCGCCGTTAAGCTCATAGAAGCGAACAAGAAGCTTCACAAGAGTGGTTTTTCCTGCGCCCGTTGGGCCGACAATGGCTATCCTTTGTCCCGCTGAAATATCCGCCGAAAAATCGTGTATTATTGTCTTATCCTCATCATAGCCAAACTTTACGTTTTTGAAGGATACGTTTCCCGCTATGTTTTTCGTATAATTGGTGGCTTCTTTGAGGTCTTTCTCTTCTTCCTCACCTAAGAATTCAAAAACTCTCTCGGCGGCAGCGGCTGTTGACTGGAATATATTGGCAATCTGAGCTGCCTGAGTTATTGGATGAGTAAAGTTTCTGACATAGGTTATAAACGAAAGAATATTTCCCACGCTGATCATATTTCTTACAGCCAAAAGCCCGCCTAATATACAAACAACCACATAACCCAAATTCCCCACAAAATGCATGGCCGGCATCATTACACCTGATAAAAACTGTGATTTCCAGGCCGTTTTATAAAGTGAATCATTTGTCTCATAAAATGAATTAACCATTTCTTTTTCTGCATTAAAGGCTTTTACAATGGAATGACCTGAATAAACCTCTTCAACTAATCCGTTTGCCTGACCTACAAATTCCTGCTGTTGTCTGAAATATTTCTGCGATTTTTTAATAATCAGCATAACAAGACCAAGGGATATAGGAATTATTAATAAAGACACAAGTGTCATCCAAACACTTATTGAAAACATCATCACCATAACGCCGAGGATCGTAAATACTGAGGTTGTAAGCTGTGACAGAATCTGGCTCAGTGACTGCCCAATAACGTCTACGTCGTTTGTTATCCTTGACAAAACCTCACCATGAGTTCTTTTGTCAAAGTATTTAAGAGGAAGCCTGTTGACTTTTTCAGACATTTCTTTCCTTAATTTATATGTTATTTTTTGGGAAACTCCGGCCATTATGAATTGTTGAACGCCAGAAAGCAAAGCAGAGATAAGGTATAAAGCCCCCAAAAGAATTATTTTTTGTCCCAGACCAGAAAAATCCATTATGCCGCCTTTAAGCTTTTCGGCAGCTCCCACGAAAACAATCTGTGTTGCGTCGCCCATAACTTTAGGAGAGACAATACTAAACACGGTGCTTCCTATGGCAAACACCATAACCAAAATCATGTGTATATAATATGGTTTTAAGTAAATGAGAAGCTTTTTAATCGTCTTTTTAAATTCTTTCGGCTTCTCTCCCATCATCATGCCCATTCCGCCGGGTCCTCCGCCCGGACCATTTCCCCTGCCCTGTCTGGATACATGGCTTTTATTTCTTTTATCACTCATGGCTCAATTCCTCCTCTGAAAGCTGGGAAGTGGCAATTTGTCTGTAAACTTCACAATTTTTAAGCAATTCCTGATGCTTGCCTTTGCCAACTATTCTGCCTTTATCAAGAACAATTATCTGATCAGAATTGACAATAGAACTGATTCTCTGAGCCACTATTAATGTGGTTGCATCACTGATTTCCTCTTTAAGCTGTTTTCTCAGAGCAGCATCGGTTTTAAAGTCAAGGGCAGAAAAACTGTCGTCAAATATGAAAATTTCAGGAAGCTTTGCAAGAGCTCTTGCAATAGAAAGTCTCTGTCTCTGACCTCCCGATACATTTGAGCCGCCTTGAGCAATCTGGTGCTCATATTTATCAGGAAATTCTTCAATAAATGTATCAGCCTGAGCTATTCTGGCCGCTTTAACCATGTTGTCATCGCCCATATCCTCGTTTGAGAACTTCAAATTTGACTCAACAGTGCCGGAAAACAACAGTCCCTTTTGGGGCACATATCCGATTTTATTCCTTAGATCAGAAAGGGTTACGTCATTAATATTAACGCCGTCAATGATGATTTCTCCCTCCGTAACATCGTAAAAGCGCGGAATCAGGTTAACAATCGTTGACTTTCCGCTTCCTGTGCCGCCGATAAAGGCGGTGGTTTCAGAAGGAAGGGCTGTAAATGATATGTCTTTAATCATGTATTCATCCGCGTTGGGATATTTGAAGCTTACATTCTTAAATTCAATAACGCCCTTTAAGTTCTTAAATTTCTTAGGTGAATTGCTCTCTTTTACAGATACCTCAGTGTTGAGAACTTCTGCAATTCTGTTTAAGGATATTGCCGCTCTGGGGGCAATCATAGTGACCATGCTTATCATTAAAACAGAGAACAGAACCTGCATAGCATACTGTATAAAAGCCATCATACTGCCGACTTCAATAGCGCCTGCATCAACATATCCCGCTCCGAACCAGATGATGAAAATCGTTACAAAGTTCATGATAAGGAACATTGCGGGCATCATAGCGGACATAAAACGATTAACGAATATATTTGTGTCCCTAAGCTTTCTATTCTCATCATCGAACTTTTCTTCCTGATATTTTTGATTATCAAAAGCCCTGATAACAAGCATACCCGTAAGGGATTCACGCATAACCAGATTAACCCTGTCAAGAAGCTTTTGGATAAGCTTGAATCTGGGCATTGCGATTTTAAATGCCGCAAAGAAAATTATACCGATAACGGCCACGCCAGCCACTAGAATCCACGACATCTGTGACTCTGAATTAACTATTTTTATAACACCTCCAACTGCTATGATGGGCGCATAAAAAATGAACCTGAGCATCATCATTGTAAGGTTTTGAACCTGCTGTATATCGTTGGTAGTTCTTGTTATTAATGAAGCTGTTGAAAACGTGTCAAATTCTTTATGAGAAAAGGAGACCACCTTCTCAAAGACCGCCATTCTCAAGTCCCGGCTAAGACCAGCAGCAATTCTTGATGCTATAAGGTTTTCTATTATAACTGCCGCCATAATCAGGAAAGCGATAGTAAGCATTTGCCCCCCGGTGCTCAGAATGTAAGAAATCTGGCGATCCTCCGGCGATATGTCAATATCAATGAAACTAGGATCGGTGTTGGGGTCAACTCCGCCTTTTGATATACCCACGTCCACTATTCTTGACATATAATCGGGCAAGGTCAGCTCTCCGGCGGCTTGGATAGCTAAAAGCCCAATTGCTGCAATTAATAGCAGCCAATAGGGCTTTAAATACTTCAAAACT
>CAYLSP010000169.1:0-4146 GCA_964385935.1 uncultured Defluviitaleaceae bacterium | reverse complement strand
CGGGAAAATAACTTGAAAAATATAGACCTTGAAGTGCCCAGAAATCAATTTGTGGTGTTCACCGGCGTTTCAGGTTCGGGGAAAACTTCTCTGGCCTTTGACACGCTTTATGCTGAGGGACAAAGACGCTATGTGGAGTCTCTTTCAAGTTATGCCCGTCAGTTTTTGGGGCAGATGGAAAAGCCGGATGTGGACTATATCGAGGGGCTTTCTCCGGCTATTTCAATTGACCAGAAAACCACAAGCCATAACCCACGCTCAACAGTGGGAACTGTTACAGAAATTTATGACTATTTAAGGCTTCTATACGCCAGAGTGGGGACGCCTCACTGCCCAAAATGTCATAAGGAAATAAAACGGCAGACCGTTGACCAAATAGTTGACCAAATCATCGGGTTGCCGGACGGTTCAAAGCTGCAACTTCTCGCCCCAGTTGTCCGTTCGAGAAAGGGCGAACATACGAAGCTTCTTGAAGACGCTAAAAAGAGCGGTTATGCAAGGGTTCGAGTGGACGGCAATATATACGAACTTACAGAGGACATTAAGCTTGAGAAAAACAAAAAGCATACCATAGAAATCGTTGTGGATAGGCTGATTGTTCGTGAAAATATGCAAAAAAGGCTTTCTGAATCCATTGAGACGGTTATGTCTCTTTCAAACGGAATTTTGACGGTGGCGTTGGAAGATGGGGAAGACCTTACTTTTTCCCAGAACTTTTCATGCCCCGATTGCGGCATAAATTTAGAGGAAATCGAACCCAGGCTTTTTTCCTTTAATAATCCACAGGGAGCTTGCCCTGATTGTACAGGACTTGGTTTTCAAATGAAGTTCGATCCAGAATTAATAATCCCGAACCCTAATATTTCTCTTGCAGACGGTGCTTTAAGCTGTCCCGGCTGGCAATCTGCCGGAACTGAAAACAGCGTAACCGCCAATTTATTTCGTTCTATAGCAAAAAAATTCAATTTTGACATAAAAACTCCATTCGCGCAGTTGCCCGACGACATTAAAAATGTTATACTCTACGGAAAGACGGAGGGCGTTAAAGTTCCGGTTGAATATATAACTAACGGTGAGAAAAAAGTCTATAACCTTGATTTCGAGGGAGTTATCCCCAGTTTGACACGGAGATATAAAGAAACAAGTTCGGATTACATGCGGCAGGAATATGAAGGTTATATGGCGAACACCACCTGCCCTACATGCAAAGGAAAACGTCTTAAACCAGAGGTTCTAGCCGTTACCATAAATAACAAAAACATTTCTGAAGTAACGGAACTAACTGTCTATAAGGTTAAAGAATTTTTTGATAGCATTACGCTTTCTGAAAACCAGATGCTTATTGCTGAGCAGATTTTGAAAGAAATTCATGCCCGGGCGGGTTTTTTAGTGGATGTTGGACTTGATTACCTGACGCTTTCGAGAACTGCCGGGACGTTATCAGGCGGTGAAGCACAGAGAATACGTCTTGCAACGCAAATAGGTTCGGGGCTTGTTGGAGTTGTCTATATTTTGGACGAACCCAGTATCGGCCTTCACCAGAAGGATAATGATAAGCTTTTGAAAACCCTTAAACACTTGCGGGATTTGGGAAATTCGCTGATAGTGGTTGAGCACGACTCGGATACAATGATGGAATCTGATTTTATTGTTGATATCGGCCCCAGAGCCGGTTCCTTCGGCGGAGAAGTTGTTTTCGCCGGGGACGTTAAAGACATAGTGAATTGCGAAAATTCTCTGACCGGCGCTTATTTAAGCGGAAGGCTGAAAATTGAAACACCTGAAAAAAGGCGGGTTGGAAATGGGGCGTTTTTGGAGGTTTTAGACGCTACTGAAAACAACCTGAAAAAAGTCAGTGTAAAATTTCCCCTTGGGGCGTTCACCTGCGTTACGGGAGTGTCCGGCTCAGGAAAATCTTCATTGATTAACGAAGTTTTATATAAAAGGCTTGCGAGAGATTTAAATCGGGCGAAAATGAAGCCCGGCAAACACAGGGAAATTCAAGGTCTTGAACATCTTGATAAAATAATTAATATCGACCAATCTCCCATAGGGCGGACACCCAGAAGCAATCCCGCAACCTACACTGGGCTTTTTGACCTCATTCGTGACGTTTTTTCACAAACCACTGAAGCGAAAATCCGCGGCTATCAAAAGGGGCGGTTCAGCTTTAACGTAAGGGGAGGGCGCTGTGAAGCCTGCGCTGGAGACGGAATTTTGAAGATTGAGATGCATTTCTTGCCTGATATTTATGTTCCCTGTGAGGTCTGCCACGGTAAAAGATATAACCGCGAAACCCTTGAAGTAAGATACAAGGGCAAAAATATTTCCGATGTTTTAGATATGACAATTGAAGAAGCCTTAATATTTTTTGAGAATCTTCCGCGATTACGGGACAAGCTTCAAACTCTTAATGACGTGGGGCTTTCATATATAAAGCTTGGGCAGTCAAGCACAACTCTTTCAGGCGGCGAGGCTCAAAGGGTTAAGCTTGCCACAGAGCTGTGTAAAAGAAGCACAGGAAAAACGATGTATGTTCTTGATGAACCAACCACAGGACTTCATTCTGCTGACGTTCACAAGTTAGTAAAAATATTGTCTCATTTGACAGACGGTGGGAATACAGTGGTTGTTATAGAGCATAATCTTGATGTTATAAAAACGGCTGATTATATAATAGATTTAGGGCCAGATGGCGGCGATAAAGGCGGAGAAATTGTTGCAACAGGAACGCCGGAGGATGTTTCAAAAAATAAAAAATCATATACAGGTCAGTATTTGAAAAAAATACTTTAGGGGGACACTATGCTTTCTGGGATTGAAATTAAAAATAAGCTTGGTAAGGAAATTATTATAGAACCATATTCAGAGGCCGCTTTGAATCCGAATAGCTATAATTTAAGGCTTCATAACGAACTTTTAGTCTATGAAGAAGATATACTGGATATGAAGCGGCCGAACAAAACCAAACAAATCATAATCCCAGACGAAGGGCTTGTTTTGCAACCGGGAAAGCTTTATTTAGGGAGAACCCTCGAATATACTGAAACTCATGGGTATATTCCAATGCTTGAAGGACGGTCTTCCGTTGGGCGGCTTGGGCTTTTCGTCCATGTTACGGCAGGATTCGGGGACGTTGGGTTTAAAGGTTTCTGGACACTGGAAATTCACTGTATCGAACCAATAAGGATTTATGCTGGCGTTGAAGTTTGCCAAATTTATTATCACGGAATAGAAGGAGAATACGTTACATATAATTCAGGAAAATATCAGGGCAATACAGGCATTCAGCCCAGCTTCTTATATAAAGATTTTTTATAATGATAACTCGGGGGCAAAATTATGAAAGACACAGTTAAAGATTTTATTAATGCTAAAAAAGAGATGATGAAATTTTTTAAATGTGACGATGATTATTTTATAAAAATCATGACAGGACTAAGATGGAAAGTTTTTGAAAGCGACGGAATGTATTTTTTGTCTTATTATGACGACACTAATAAAACGGACGCGGCCGTTTTAAAGAGGGAAGGACAGCCTTTAGTTTACAAAAACGGCGAATATACGATGGTGGCGGCTATTGACTGTGTTAAAACAGGCTTTGTGTTTGAAAATAAAAACCAAATCTAAGAGGTGTTATGATGGGCGATTCGATGATTAACAAAAAATCACTGTTTCATAGGTTTCTGGATTTTTTAAACAGAACGCGTCATGCTGAAACAAAAAAATCAACAGAAGATGAAATAAGCTACCGCTTTAAGCCCTATCTTGACGAACTGAGTGAGAAAGACAAAAATTATGCAACCTGTAAGGCGGCGGCGGCTTTATGCGATGAAGGCATAACCGTGGTTTTTCAGCGCATTAATTTAACAGATAAACTGCATGAATGTAATATGGAAATGGAGAAACTCGAATGTTTTAACCAACTGACAGATGGAGAGGCCGCTCAGATTAAAAGCCTTTTGGAACGTTTTATTTCCCTTTCAAAAGAGAAAATGGGGCTCAGATATCAGATAACAGAGTTTGACAGTTCTCTGACTTATATGGAAAAACTCCAGGACGAAGCTATTTCAGCAGTGGATCAAATGAAAGAAGCTGAATATAAGCAGAGAATAGGAAGTTGCTTAAAAGAAGTAAGTCAAATCG
>CAYLSP010000168.1:0-4216 GCA_964385935.1 uncultured Defluviitaleaceae bacterium | reverse complement strand
TGCTAGGATGGATTTTCAGAGAGGGTCATATTGGTGTGATTGACCTATTCCGCCGAAACAGAAAACCATTTCACTTTGTTTGCGTTAATAGCGCACGTTGATTACGTTATAATCGCCAAAGCGGCGCATTGCGCAATTTGGGTGGAACCGCGGATAAACCCGCCCCAAAAGTAATTATTTATTTTGGGCGGGTTTTTGTATTATAAAAATTAAGGAGGTTTTTTATGATTAATATTACATTAAAAGACGGAACAACAAAGCAATACGACAATGGTATCACCGTTTTAGAAATAACTAAAGATATAAGTGAAGGACTTGCGCGCGTGGCATTTGCTGCAACAATAGACGGAAAACTTGCCGATTTAAGAGCAAAAATTGAATCTGATTGCGAACTTTCTATTCTGACTTTTGACGACGAGGGTGGAAAATGGGCGTTCAGACATACTGCCGCCCACGTTCTGGCTCAGGCAGTAAAAAGGATTTTCCCCGAAGCAAAGCTTGCTATAGGACCTGCTACTGATTCGGGTTTTTACTATGACATCGACCTTGACAGAGGAATTACGCCCGAAGACCTTCCTGTTATTGAAGCGGAAATGAAAAAGATTATAAAAGAAGAACTTGTGCCCGAAAGATTTGAGCTTTCCAGAGAAGATGCGCTAAAATGGGCTGAGGACGAGGGCGATATCTATAAAACAGAGCTTATCAGCGGTCTGCCCGAAGATGCCATAATTTCATTTTATAAGCAGGGCGAATTCACCGATCTTTGCGCCGGGCCTCATATTATGAACACAAAGGCTTTAAAGGCCATAAAACTTACGTCAATTGCCGGTGCTTATTGGCGTGGTAATGAAAAGAACAAGATGCTTACAAGAATCTATGGAACGGCGTTCACAAAGGCTGCCGAGCTGGATGAATATATTACAAAGCTTGAAGAAGCCAAAAAGAGAGACCATAGACGGCTTGGAAAAGAACTTGGTATTTTCGCAATGTTCGACGAAGGCCCCGGATTTCCGTTTTTCTTCCCTAAGGGCATGATTATTAAAAATATCCTTGTTGACTATTGGAGAAAAATTCACAAAAGAGCCGGCTATAGCGAGATTTCAACACCTGTCATGCTTTCAAAAACCCTTTGGGAAAGATCAGGGCACTGGTCTTACTACAGCCAAAATATGTATACGACTGAAATTGAAGATCAGGTGTTTGCTATAAAACCCATGAACTGTCCCGGCGGAATCATGGTTTATGAGTCCGAAAGCCATTCATACAGGGAATTGCCTATCAGGATGGGCGAATTAGGGGTTGTTCACAGATACGAAAAATCAGGGGCGCTTCACGGACTTATGCGTGTAAGATGCTTTACACAGGATGATGCTCATATTTTTATGATGCCGTCACAGATTAAGGACGAAATAAAGGGCGTTATAAGCCTTGTTGACGAGATTTATAAACAATTCGGATTTAATTATAACGTAGAACTGTCCACCCGCCCTGAAAACAGCATGGGTAATGACGAGGATTGGGAATTTGCAACAGAAGCTTTAAGAGAAGCTCTTGTTGAATCAAATATGCAATTTAAGGTCAACGAGGGTGACGGCGCTTTTTACGGCCCGAAAATCGATTTCCATATTGAAGACTCTATCGGGCGGACATGGCAATGCGCAACAATTCAGCTTGACTTCCAGCTTCCCGAAAAATTTGACCTTGAATATATTGGAAGCGATGGACAAAAGCACCGCCCCGTCATGATTCACAGAACAATTTTAGGCAGCATTGAGAGATTTATCGGCATTTTAATAGAGCACTTTGCCGGTCAGTTCCCTCTTTGGATATCTCCTGTCCAGGCCATTGTTCTCCCTATTTCTGATAAATACGCCGACTATGCAAAAGAAGTCCATGATATGCTCAATGACGCCGGAATAAGGGTTGAAACAGACTATAGAGCTGAAAAAATCGGCTATAAAATAAGGGATGCAAGAAGCCAGAGAATCCCATATCTGCTTGTAGTTGGCGAAAAAGAAGCAGCCTCAAAAACCGTAGCGGTCAGAAGCCGCCAAAACGGAGACGAGGGTCCAATTGCGCTTGCTGATATAAAAGACAGGATTTTAAATGAAATAGAAACAAAAGTAATTTTTACTGAATCCGCAGTGTAATGCTATTTAACAGTAAACGCCGCCATTATAAGCTATGGCGGCGTTTACTATGCAGTACCATTATCTGCTGCCTTCAATTACAGGATAGGCTAAACTGTTTTTATCAATTGTTGCTTCTTCGGTTGACATGTGATTTTTGGGATCTGAATAAATAAGCATATCAAGCTTTGCTTTAATGTTTCCCATGATAATCCATAAATCGTCCCCATCCTGAACAATGAAAACTTCTCTGTTTACTTTTATTTGACCGTTTAAGCTGGTTTCAGAACTTCTTTCGCCACTTCTTCTGCTGCCGTTTCTGTCGTTATTATTGTCGTTATTATTGTTATTGTTCATGCCATTGTCTGTGCCTGAATTGTTATTGTTTTGATTTTGATTTGTGTTACCTGTTCTGTTATAGTCATTATTATAATTTGTGTTCTGTCCGCCCATTCCGTTTGATCCATATGGATAATTTGAATTTGTTGTTCCCTGAGTTCCTATACCCTGTGTCCCTGTTGTGCCTGTTCCTGTTCCAGCACCAGTTCCTGTTCCCATACCTGTGTCAGTTGTTCCTGTTCCTGCACCGAATCCAGTTCCTGTTGGTGTTCCTGTTCCCGTTCCCATACCTGTATTGGTTGTTCCGGTTCCCATGCCTGAACCTGTTCCCGTGCCAGTATTGGTTGTTCCAGTTCCAGTTCCTGTTCCCAAACCTGTATTAGTAGTTCCGGTTCCCATGCCTGAACTACCTGTCGCTCCCGTAGTTCCAATTGGATATGCAACTCCAGTATCGTTATAAGAAACTTCAATTTCTGATGCCCTGGCAACAGTTGTAAATCCAGAGACTATAATTACTGATGTCAAAAATAAACATGCAATTTTCTTTTTCATTTTTAATATCCTACGATTGTAATTTATATTTTTTTACTGCATTACTATTATTATCATTACACAAATTTAAAACCATAAAATATATCCCAATCATGCTAATTTATAGTAATGTTTTTTGAATTTTCCATATTCGGCACAATATGACGAAAAATGCTGATAATATTTATTCAAATTTCACAAAATTGAGTTATAATAAGATTTGATTTTGCGCCCCCTATATGATAGAATTTTTCAAAAATCATTAATGGGGCGAAACTATGAAAAATCAAATGGAATATGACAATATGCGCATAATAGAGATAATCATTCCTGTTTACAACGAAGGAACCACTATATTCAACAATATCTTGACAATTCATAATTATTTATTAGGTCAGAAAATTCGCCATAGCTTTTTGCTGATAGACGACGGCTCAAAAGACAACAGCTTTAAAGAGATGGAGCGAATTAATGATGAGATTAAATGCGTAAAGCTTGTAGGATTATCAAAAAACTTTGGAAAGGAGAACGCGCTTTGCGCCGGTATTATGGAATCAACAGAGGATGTTTGCTTAATAATGGACTCCGATCTCCAACATCCTCCCGAAATGATTCCCGAAATGATTAAAGTCTTTGACAAAGATTATGATATTGTTGAATGTATAAAAAATAACAGAGGAAGGGAGGGCTTTTTATATAAATTAACAGTAAACGCCTTCTATAAGTTTTTATATAGAATTTCCGGCTTTAATATGAACAATTCCTCAGATTTCAAAATGATAAACAGGAAGGTCATGGAAGCCTGGAAACAAGTAGGCGACAAAAATATTTTTTTCAGAGGAACAATTGAATGGGTTGGTTTTAAAAAAGCACAGATACCTTTTGAAGTCAAGGAAAGAAACGGAGGAAAGACGAAGTTTTCGACATTCCGATTAATAAAGCTTGCTTTAGACGCTATTACTTCCTTCTCCTCAGCCCCCTTATTTTTAACTAATTTTATTGGACTTGGATTTCTAATAGGGGCGCTGATTTTGGGTATACAAACTATTTATAACAAACTATCCGGCGCTGCCTTAGACGGCTTTTCCACAGTCATCCTGCTTCTTCTTATAGTGGGCGGGACGATTTTAGTTAGTCTCGGGATAATTGGCACATATATCTCTAAAATTTATGACGAAGTAAAAAACAGACCCAGGTATATAATAGATAAAATAATA
>CAYLSP010000167.1:0-4226 GCA_964385935.1 uncultured Defluviitaleaceae bacterium | reverse complement strand
ATTCTTTTCCGTCTTTGTCGTTTTATTCATAGCAATTATTGTAGCTTATTTACTTGATCCAGCCGTAGACTTTTTTCAAGTCAAGTATGAATATATGTATGAAAGAAGGATTTTTTCCTTTTTAAGAAAAAACAAAACATATTCCAGGCTGAGAAATTTCAGAAACAATTTTAAGCGGCGTACTGCCGGAAAAAATTCTGATTCCGCTAAAGCAGAAATAACAAAAAAGAGAACTGCCGGAACGGTCATCCTTTATTTAGTAATGCTGATTATTCTGGGAACTCTGGTAGCTTTGCTTATTTGGGCTCTAGGCGGAAAGGTTCGGGATTTATCAGATATTAACATTGCAGAAATTGTTTCCGGATGGGTGAATGAAACCAGCGCGCAGCTTAATTCCTTCTATAATTCTGTTTCTGATACTCTCAGGGAATGGGATGTGGAAAAATATGTGGCCGATTTTATTACAGGAATATTAATTGAGTTTTCAACTTTCTTAAATAAGTTCTCTGTTAACATCATGTCCGTGATAACCTCTGCCGGAAGCGGGGTTGCTAACTTCTTCCTTGCGCTTGTAGTTGCCTTTTACTTTCTTAGAGATAAGGCAAAAATCAAATCCGTGCTTCTTGACATTCTGGAATTTTTTGTTCCCGACAGGCTGGAAAACCGTATAAAGTCGGCACTCGGGGAGATACATTCCGTTTTTTCGGGATATATTCGGGGACAGCTTCTTGACGGACTCATAATGATGGTACTAATCAGCGTAGCTCTCTCTATAATTGGTGTTGATTTCGCTGTTTTGATCGGAATAGTATCCGGCTTCTCGAACCTGATTCCATACTTTGGCGCAATCGTTGGGTTTGTCCTTTCAATTTCAGTTTCCCTCTTAACAGGCAACCCTACACAAGCTCTTTATGCGGCAATCGCCATCATTGTATTACAGCAGATTGATGGAATTTTCATAGTTCCGAGAATTGTGGGCAAAAAAGTTGAGCTAAGCCCTGCCCTTGTACTGCTTGCTCTAGCGATTTTTGGAAATATGTTCGGCATTGTGGGAATGATTTTTGCAGTGCCTGTAACCGCAATCATAAAAATTTTCTTATCAAGGCTTTATGCACGAAGAAAACGCTTAAAAAAATTAAACGAACAAAGATAAAAATATGTGACGATGGTTATTATATAATAACCATTTTCTATTGACTTTAACTTTGATTTGTATTATATTATATACATCCATGATAACAGATAGACAGGAGGCGTTTTCGATGCAGGAATTGTCTGATGCTCTGAAAGAAAAAAAATTGAAAGTAACTCCCCAGCGTCTTGCCATATATAAATTATTGAAAAATACTAAGAGCCATCCTACCGCAGAAATAATTTACAGGTCTCTGGAGCCTGAATTTCCTACCATGAGCCTTGCCACGGTTTATAAAACACTTAATTCATTGAAATCCGTAGGGCTTTTACAGGATCTTAACGCCGGTGAGGAGAGCTTGCATTATGACGCAGTTGTCAAACCTCACCCCCATCTTGTTTGCAATACCTGCCACAAAATAACAGATTATGAAAAGAGCGGGGTTTTAGACGAGCTAAAGCGTGAGATTGAAAAAGATGGTAAATTCAAGATTACCGGCGAACAGATTTATTTCTACGGAAAATGTGAGGACTGCCAATAATACTGTTAATTGACAAAAACCGTTCAGCCTGATTAATTTACGTCTGAACGGTTTTTTGTACTTTATCTCTTCTTATTCAGCAAAAAGAAAAATTTTCTGCGTTCGTTATAAAACTGCCTTCTTCCGCATGGGGGCAAAAGAAAATCCCACGTGAGTCCCTCCGTGACAGCTTTTATAATGTAGGGATATAAATCGCCACAGGCCTCAATAGCGGTCTGCTCAATGAGTTCTATGTAATTACCAAGACGGATTGCTTTTTCGGCCTTATTCATAGTGGGGTCAGATAAATAGTTTCCCCGTGGCATACCGTCTAATACACTTCCGTCCAGACTATAACAATTCAGCCGTTCCTTTTTAAACTCCTTGTATTGAAGACAAAAGTTGCTGAGTTCCCTGTATCTGTACTTGCTAATACCGTATTGGCCAAGCTCTAAATCTCGTTTATCAGCCATGTCCCACCTCTTTATTCTCTATCGCCGTAACAGTACCACGGCTTTTGAGTAATACAACCGTCACAGCCCGCTATGTCGCCATCCAACTCATAGTAATTCTCAAAATCATCACTTCCACAGACCGGGCAAATTATGTTTTTATCTTTTTCATTGCATCCAAGACAGCCGGTCTCCAAATGCTTTTC
Source organism: uncultured Defluviitaleaceae bacterium (assembly GCA_964385935.1). GTDB lineage: Bacteria > Bacillota > Clostridia > Lachnospirales > WRAX01 > CAYLSP01. The sequence continues at coordinate 1,916 of CAYLSP010000167.1, read as the reverse complement.
GCATGAAAGACAATCATACTCCATACTTCTCCTTCTTTCGTAAGGTAATTTGAATCACCCGTAAGTTTATTATATGTGATTAATATTCACTTGTCAAGCTAAAAATTATCTTTTTGTGATTTTGATTCACTATAATTGTAATGTGACCATTAATCACTTACAATAAGTTGTTGCAATTCTTTTAAAAAATAAGCAGGAATTATAGTTTTTTGGAGGAGTGATTTAATTGTTAATTGCCGAAAGACTGGTTAATTTAAGAAAATCTAAAGGATTTACACAAAAAGAAATTTCTTTTGAGCTAGGATTAGAGAGAACTACGTATGTAAAGTATGAAACGGGCGGAATACAACCGCCAAATGATATGATAATTAAACTTGCAGAGCTTTTTGGAGTAACAACGGACTATCTCCTTGGAGTTACTGAGAATCCTGTCCCAGAACCCAAAATCCCTAACGGACTGAAAGAAATAGTTGAAGCATTTAACAGAAAAGAATTTGAAGGGTTAACAGATGATGAAATAAATGCGTTGGCAATTGTGGCTAAAACTCTTAAGGGGCAGAGGAGGAAATAATTTCTATATGTGTAATCATTTTGTCACATAGAAAAAAATCATATCAAATTAATATTTTTCATAATTTCTATTGACAAAAAAAACAAATGGTATATAATTATATGTAAGTAAAAGTAAATTGATTTGTGTGATATGTAAAAAAAAACTTTCAAAACCTCGTGATTATTGGGAATTCTAGATATATTTCAGGAAATTTCATTGCGATTACATAATTTACAGACTTTTTATCCCAATTATCCGTTTACTGAAAATTACCTTCTATGCACCTTAGTTACTCAAGATTGCTTGTCTGAAAAGAATCCGCTGTGATATTGCTAGCTGAACCCTGACCCCAAATACTGACATATGATTTAAAATTATTAAAGGAGAGATGGCTCATGAGCATAAAAAGAATTGTGCCTTGTATTTTTTCAACCATGCTTATGCTGCTTATCTTATCTTTAAATCCATTGACAGTATATGCAAATAATTTAATCCTTAAAGGGGACGCCAACGGTCTCACCATTGCGCCCGTCATACCAGGAGGAATGGATTCCTTCTTTAATATCGAGCGGATGACTCCCGGCGATGAACTGAGCGCAGACCTTATAATAAAAAACACTGCCGATTTTGCTTTCACGCTTAACATAAAAGTAGAGGATACCTACGCTAAAACCGAAATAATAAAACTTATAGATCAACTTGAAATTGAAGTCAGCCAAAACAACAACATCTTGACAAATTTTCCGGCCAAAGGCGGCGAATTTACTTTTAAAGATAGTTTTAAACCGGGCTCAGAAACCATTCTTCAAATCAAAGTAATTCTGCCCGGTGCAGAAACAAATAACGATTACCAAAATAAAAAAGCAAGCTTGCGTTGGATTTTCACAGCTTCAAGAGACACAACTCCACCAACAGAAGAAACTACACCACCGACAGAAGAAACACCCCCGCCCACAGAAGAAACTAGAAGACCTCGCCCTCCAAGACCCTCGATTCCTACTGGCGGCGATGTTAGTTCCCGAGAAACAGATGCACCTCCAACAGACGAAACTTACATAGTTGTTACTGAAAGCCTGCCCGCCGGAAGGCCGACTCAAAGCCCCTCACCAAGCCCACTTCCAAGCGACGACCCTGAACCAATCGAAATTATAGAAGATAAAACCCCCGAAGGCGTTCCCGAGATGCCAAAAACAGGAGAAGCTTCATTGCTCTACTGTTTCTCAGGCGGAATGTTTTTAATCGGCACAGGTCTTTTTATCTTAAAGAAGAAATAGGAACAATCATTACAACCTAGAATGAACTAATCACTGCTTTTAAAGCATGATTATTCAGAATATAAAAAAAATTTATAAGGAGAGGATTA
>CAYLSP010000166.1:0-4247 GCA_964385935.1 uncultured Defluviitaleaceae bacterium | reverse complement strand
TACCAAGTTCATGAGCTATGCTGTTTTCTGTCACGCTATATATTTTTATTTTATCCATTTTTTCTTCCTTTTAACGACATAAATGCGGCTAAACTTCCTCTTTCTGAGCCATCCCGCCTGTGTGAAAAAAACAGATCAGGGCGGCATTTTGTGCATAAACCGGGCAGTTCGATATTTTCTTCCAAAATTCCTGACTCCATCATTACAAATTTGTTTATTTCCTGCAAATTTATATGATATTTTCCGGGAACATGGCTTTCTCTGGAGTATAAACCCATAGCACCCGGAATTTTTTCTTTAAATTCCTCATAAACGTCTGAGGACACCATAAAGCAGTCATAGCAAATTGACGGACCAATTGCCGCCTTTAAATTTTCCGCCTTTGTGCCGAAAGCCGTCATCATAGTGCGAATTGTTTTTTCAGCCATTTTATTGACAGTTCCGCGCCAGCCAGCGTGAGACAACCCGATTGCGCTATTTTTTTCATCATAAAAAAACAGCGGAACACAATCGGCATAAAACGTCGTCAGCACCACATCTTTCTCATTGGTAATAAGTCCGTCAGTGTTTTTTATATCGCTTTCTCTAAAAATGCCCTTTCCAACATCCTTTTGCCCTACAATTGCCACATTTGTATCATGCACCTGATGCGAAAAAACTATAGAGTTTTTGTCAAACACCATTGCTTTTGATAACCGATTAAAATTTTCAAAAACATTATCTATTTCGTCACCGCGGCTAAAGCTAAGGTTCATTGTATCATAGGGCTTTGGCGACACGCCGCCAATCCGGGTGGAAAATCCGTGAGTTAAATCCCCAAGGCTTTCAAAACTATAGTATACTACATTATTAATATTATTTTCAAGCATAATATCACCCTTTCCGGCGGAATATAATTTGAAAATATTCCAAAAAATATAAAATATAAAAAAAGTGTTGAAAAGTCAAGTCCAATCTGTTAAAATGTTTGATGTTGGTTTTCACGCAATACCGATATGGCAAAAATTTGAAGGAGGTGCACGATATGGCGAAATGCGTAATTTGTGACAAAGCCATGCTTACCGGACACAAGCTCAGCGTTACCCGTAGCAGGGTCTCAAGACGCGCTAACAGAACATGGAAGCCTAATGTTAAAAAGATAAAGATTGTTGACGATAACGGAACTACAAGATCTATTCACGTTTGTACTGGTTGCTTACGTGATAATAGAAAAAACAAAAAATTTACAAGAGCTATATAATGGATTACTTTAATAATTGTACTATTTTATCAGGACAGACAACAAAGTATTAACCTTCTCATAATATTAATTAACCGGAAGCGATTTCGGAAAAATTGTGAGGAGGTTTTTTCATGACAAATTTAGCTCAAGGTTGTGGCAGTGTGCCAATGTGCAGCGGCGGAAACGATATGATGATGATGTTAATGATGATGATGTTGTTCCCACAGATGTGCGGTGGCGACAATATGATGATGATGTTAATGATGATGATGATGATGGGGCAAAAGTTCTAACTCTCATGGGAAAGATGGGGGTTTCCTTTGGGAGCTCCCTTTTTCTTTTACAGAATATTAACTTTATGTACATAATTAGTTCACAAACAAAGGTCATAATAGAAGCATACAAACAGGAAACAATTATCAATCACGGAAGAATATGATAAACTTATTGTATGTCTTGGTCGTATATAGTTCTAGCGGCGATTTTTCAGTATACGGAGGATGATATTATGAGTAAAGTTATCGGAGGCATCCTAGCAATGTCATTGATTTCGAGCCCGTCAGGAAACACGATAGAGTTTTTAGCAGAGCAGATTTCAAAAGCACAGGCGGCTATAATTTCATCAATAAAAAACGCTATGCGCCAAAAGGATAGAGTAGTTTCTTCTGATGAAATTGACAACATGCTGGAAGAGCTTGAAAAAAACTCAAAGAGTATTACAACACTTATGAAATATAACTATACCGCAGTAGGCAAGATTCACACCACAATGAGCCTGAAGGCACAGCGGAAACAAACCATGTCAAATGAACAAATTGAAGCATATAAAAATTTTAACACAACTTATGAAAAGCAATCTAAAAACCTGATTGAAATTCTGGATGCTATAGATAATAACGACGAACTGAATCAGGTTCAAAAAGCCATATTAAACGACGACGACTTAACTGCATACGACAACCTGAAAACCGTTTCAAATTATCAGTATGAGGCGATTATTGAGCTTAGCCGCATATTTAACAACTGTAAGGCGACATTATCATATTTGCAATAGACTCTCCATAACAGAATATGGGACGTTAGCCATCCCAAGAGTTATGAGAGGTTTATTATCACCATGAAAGTCACTCCCTCCTGAAATTCTTATAGCGTAGTTCTGCGCAAGGCGAAGCCAATGGGCTTCGTCTTTTTTTGAGTTAAGAGGATAAATGGCTTCAATTCCACCTAAACCCATGTCAATAAGTCCTCTGAGAATCTTTTCAATTTTCTCATATGGGATGTGATAATTTTTCATATAAACAACGGGATGAGCCAAAACTGCTATGCCACCGGTTTTTCTTATTTCTTCAATAACGCTTTCGGGAGAGTGTGATTCCTTCTCAACATAAGTTTTTCTGCCGGGGGATAAATATTTTTTAAAAGCGTAGTGCATTGTCGGGCAATAACCCTTTTCCACAAGAACTTTTGCAAAATGAGGTCTGGCCGCAATCATTTTTTGAGCTTTTTGAGATACTTCCTCATAACTTATATCTATGCCCTCTTTATTAAGAGCAGCTATCATCTTTCTGTTACGTTCCTGTCTGAAAAGCTTCTCCTTTTCGATAAAGACAGACAAGCCCTCTTTGTTTTCTATCATATTAAGCCCTAATATATCCACTTCATAGTCATATATCTTTGTAGAAAGCTCCACGCCGGGGATAAAGCCAACACCATACACATCGGCATAGGTTTCAGCTTCTTCCCATGCACCAATTGTATCGTGGTCGGTAACTGCAATAGCGGAAATTCCCATCTGAGCAGCTAATTGCATAAGTTCTTTCGGCGAGTATGTGCCGTCAGAATAATAAGTATGGCAATGTAAATCAACAGTTTTCATAAAATCACCCTTTTTATTATACCATAAAGTAACGGACTATAGTACAATTCTTTAGAATGACTTGAAAACGGGACTAGATTAATAAGATACAAATAAAAAGACCTCATCATTTTTCTTGATGAGGTCTTAATTTAAGCTCTGTTATAATTACATCATTCCGCCCATGCCGCCTGCTGGCATTGGGGGTTCCGGCTCTTTAATGTCAGCCACAACAGACTCGGTTGTTAAGAGTGTTGAAGCTACGCTTGTAGCGTTTTGAAGAGCAGAACGCGCTACTTTAGTTGGGTCGATAATTCCGGCTTCAACCATGTCAACATATTCCTCGGTTATAGCGTTAAAGCCCACGCCCTTCTTCATTTCTTTAACTTTATTTGATACTACAGAACCTTCAAGTCCTGCATTCGCAACAATCTGTTTAAGAGGAGCTTCAAGAGCTTTTATTACAAGAGCTGCACCAGTTCTTTCGTCCCCTGTAAGAGAATCAAGGATTCCTGAAATACTGGAAACTGCATGAATGAATACGCAGCCGCCGCCCGCAACGATTCCTTCCTCAACAGCAGCGCGAGTTGCCGCAAGAGCGTCTTCCATACGGAGTTTCTTTTCTTTAAGCTCTGTTTCAGTGGGTGCGCCAACTTTAATAAGAGCAACGCCACCAGCCATTTTAGCAAGTCTTTCCTGCAACTTTTCTCTGTCAAACTCAGATGTTGTTTCTTCAATCTGAGCTTTAAGCTGTGTAACTCTAGCATCAATAGCTGGTTTCTCGCCTGAACCGCCGATAATAATTGTGTTTTCTTTTTCAACTCTAACGGTTTTAGCTTTACCGAGCATATCAAGTGTAGCGTCTTTTAATTCATAGCCAAGTTCCTCAGTGATTAAAGTTCCGCCTGTTAAGATTGCTATATCTTCGAGCATAGCCTTTCTTCTGTCACCGAATCCAGGAGCTTTAACGGCAACACATGTGAAGGAACCTCTTAACTTGTTAAGAATAAGAGTTGTAAGAGCTTCGCCTTCAACATCTTCAGCCACAATAAGAAGCTTTGCAGAAGTCTGAACAACCTGCTCTAAAACAGGGAGAATGTCCTGAATACTGCTGATTTTTTTATAAGTAATTAAGATATATGGATTGTCTAAAACAGCAACCATTTTTTC
>CAYLSP010000165.1:2058-4270 GCA_964385935.1 uncultured Defluviitaleaceae bacterium | reverse complement strand
GTTTTACAGCTTATTCCGGGCGGAGCAGCCGCCAGACCCTTTACAACTCATCATAATACATTAGACCTTGATATGCATTTGAGAATATCCCTTGAATTGCCTCTGAAAAGGCTTATTGTTGGTGGATTTGAGCGGGTTTATGAAATTGGTCGCGTATTCAGAAACGAGGGCATGAGTATAAAACATAATCCTGAATACACTCTCCTTGAACTGTATGAAGCATACACCGATTATCACGGCATGATGGATTTGATTGAGGGTATGTTGCGTAAAATCGCCATTGATTTATACGGCGAAGACAACCTTGTCATAAAATATGACGAGCATGAAATCGACTTGGGAAAACCGTTCGAGCGTATTACAATGGTGGATGCTGTTAAGAAATATTCTAATATCTACTTTAATTAAGTAAAGACTCTTGAAGAAGCGAAAAAGCTTGCTAAATAGCATCATTTTGAAGTGAAGGAGCATCACGGCAAGGGTGATATACTAAACATGTTTTTCGATGAATATGTTGAGCATCATTTAATACAGCCTACGTTTTTAATGGATCACCCAATAGAAATTTCGCCGCTTACAAAGAAAAAGCCCGAAAATCCGGAATATGTTGAACGCTTTGAGTTGTTCATAACAGGAAGAGAATTTGCAAACGCTTATTCTGAGCTGAACGACCCAATCGACCAGAAAGAACGCTTTGAATATCAGGAAAAACTCAGAGCTAGCGGCGACGACGAGGCCAATATGATTGATGAAGATTTCTTGAACGCTTTGGAATATGGTATGCCGCCAACAGGCGGTCTTGGGCTTGGAATTGACAGGGCAGTCATGTTATTTACAAATTCCGCCTCTATCAGAGACGTGCTTCTGTTCCCTACAATGAAGCCTATAAAATAAATTGTAATATTTTTATACCACTTGACAATGATATTGTTAGGTGGTATATTTATTTTAATTCCTATTAATGTAGTAGGAATTAAAAGCTACAGAGGAATCGGGGTATTAAGTATGAAAATTTCCACAAAGGGCAGATATGGTTTGCGCGCTATGGTGGAGTTTGCGGTTCTCGGAGAGACAGAGAAATGTGTTTCCTTAAAAACAATTTCAGATTCCTTAGAAATTTCTGACGGCTATCTTGAACAGCTTGTAGCAAGCCTCAAGAAAAGCGGACTAATTAAGGGAATCAGGGGAGCTCAGGGTGGTTATGTTTTGTCGAGAGACCCGTCTGAAATTACAGTTGGAGATATCCTCAGGGCGCTGGAGGGCGATTTGTCCCCATCGGCTTGTGCAAACAACTCAGGAGACTGGCCCTGCAAAGGCCCATGTGAAGTTTGTTCTACAAAAGGAGTTTGGGAAAAAATTTTCCAAAGCGTAAATGACGTAGTAGATACAATTACTCTAAAAACACTGGCAGACGAAAAAATACAATTGAAAAGTACAGTTGACCTATAAAATGATAAAGGCAGGTTATAAAAATGGGTGAAATATATTTAGATAATGCCGCAACTACCAAGGTTCGTCCTGAAGCTTGGGAGGTTATGAAAGAACATCTGGAATCTTCTTATGGAAATCCTTCAAGTATCTATGAGCTTGCCCAAAACAGCAAAAAAGCAATCGAAAAAGCTAGGGAACAGGTTTCAGCCGTGCTTAAAGCCGATAAAAGCGAAATATTTTTTACAGGCTCGGGGACAGAAGCAGATAACTGGGCGATTAAAGGCGTTTGTGAAGCTAATGTCTTAAAAGGCAAACATATCATTACGTCAGCCTTTGAGCATCATGCAGTTCTTCATACCTGTGAGTATTTAGAAAAAAAACATGGCTACAAAGTGACTTATTTGCCTGTTGACAGCGAGGGAATGGTAAGTCCTCAGGATGTTGAAAATGCTATAACGAATGAAACGGTTCTTATTACAATTATGTTCGCTAATAACGAAATCGGAACCATAATGCCAATTAAAGAAATCGGTGAAATTGCTAAAAGGCATGGCGTTACTTTCCATACGGATGCGGTTCAGGCTTTCGGACACGTTAAAATTGACGTTAATGAAATGAATATCGATCTGCTCTCACTTTCGGCTCATAAAATTCACGGGCCAAAGGGTGTTGGAGCGCTTTATATAAGAAAAGGCACAAAAATTGTGAACTTTGTTCACGGCGGCGGTCAGGAAAAAGGACGCAGAGCCGGAACTGAAAATGTTGCAGGAATTGCCGCTCT
>CAYLSP010000165.1:1703-2048 GCA_964385935.1 uncultured Defluviitaleaceae bacterium | reverse complement strand
GTGCTAGCAGCGGCTGAAATGGAAAGTGAAATAAAAAGAATTACAGCACTGAGAGATAAATATATTGACAGCATTTTAGAAAAGGTGCCTTATAGCCGCCTGAACGGACACAGAACCAATCGACTGCCGGGAAACGCCAACATTTCCTTTAAGTTTATAGAAGGGGAATCAATACTTCTAATGTTGGGAATGAAAGGAATTTGCGCTTCAAGCGGTTCGGCCTGTACTTCTGGTTCATTAGACCCATCACATGTGCTGCTAAGTATCGGTCTTGCCCATGAGGAGGCTCACGGTTCATTAAGAGTCAGCCTCGGGAAATACAGCACTGAAGAAGATATAGATAAA
>CAYLSP010000165.1:0-1693 GCA_964385935.1 uncultured Defluviitaleaceae bacterium | reverse complement strand
TATCCATATGTAAGTGTTGCGCCGCCGCCTTTTGGGGATACGGCATCGTCAAAAATCATGTTGTCCATGATGAAGCTTGATTTGCGGAATTCGTCAATGATTCCCACCTGAATATCGTCCTGCACATTTAACTGTGCCTGTGCTAATGTTACCGCCATAATGCATTACCTCCTACAAAATAATTTAAACTTTTATTACCCCACCGACTAAAACTTGCCTTGCAACTTTTAGTCGGAGCCCCTTAAAAGGGGCTTGCGGCGACAAAATAGTTGTAAGATTTAATTGTCGCCGCAATATGTACTAAGGCTTATTTAGGAGGATACTATGGATTATAGCCAAAAAGTTCTAGACCATTTTGAAAACCCGCGAAATGTGGGAGAAATCAAAGATGCCAGTGGTGTTGGCCTTGTGGGTAACGCTAAATGCGGCGATATTATGAAAGTTTATTTGAAAATAGAAGACGGCATAATAAAGGACGCAAAATTTAAGACATTTGGCTGCGGAGCGGCTGTAGCAACAAGCAGCATGGCAACAGAAATGATAATCGGTAAAACTGTTCAGGAAGCTATGAAAATTTCTAATGTGGCGGTTATGGAAGCTCTTGACGGACTGCCGCCTGTTAAGGTTCATTGCAGCTGTCTTGCCGAAGAGGCAGTTCATGCCGCGCTCTGGGATTATGCACAGAAGAATAATATAGAAATTGAAGGGCTCAGCGAGCCAGTTTCGGACATTTCACACCACGAAGGCGAGCATACGGAGGAATAAAATGAAAAAAGTTGTAGTCGGAATGTCCGGGGGAGTTGATAGTTCTGTAGCCGCTTATTTGTTAAAAATGAGCGGCTATGACGTTTTTGGAGTTACATTGAAAATGTTTGAAGGGAACAGCTTCTATAAAAATCATGAAGATGCAGGAAAAGTATGTGACGTGCTTGGAGTTCCTCTTTTGGAACAGGATATGACGAAGGAATTTAAATGCGCGGTGACAGACCCTTTCGCTCTGGAATACTTAGAAGGGAGAACCCCAAACCCCTGCATAAATTGCAATGTAAACGTTAAATGGTTCGGTTTACTACAGGCTGCCGATAAGGTCGGAGCTGATTATGTAGCTACGGGGCATTATGCAAAAATCACTGAAATGAATAACAGAAAGACTTTGCTAATGGATCCCAATACGAAAAAAGACCAGACCTATATGCTTTATAGATTAGGTCAGAGTTCGTTGGAAAGAACTCTTTTTCCCTGCGGCGGTTATATTAAGGACGATATCAGAGCAATTGCGGAAAGAGCCGGGCTTCCAGTGGCTCAAAAGCCAGACAGTCAGGAGATTTGTTTTGTTGACGACGGCGAATACGCTTCTTTTGTTTCAGCGTTCTCGGACAGAGAAGAAGAACCGGGGCATTTTGTTGATTTAGATGGAAATGTGTTAGGTAAACATCAGGGAATCTCACATTATACTGTGGGTCAGAGAAAGGGATTAACTATTTCTTTTGGCAGCCGTATGTATATCAAAAGCATAAATCCTGAAACAAGAGATATTGTTTTATGTAGCGACGAGGAACTTTATGAAAAGAACGTTTTTGTTAATAATCTGAATTTTATGGGTATAGAAATGCTTGAAAAAAAGACGGTTGCTTATGGCAAACTCAGATACCAACAGAAACCGTCTATTTGTTCAATTGAAATGGTAGATGGG
>CAYLSP010000164.1:0-4270 GCA_964385935.1 uncultured Defluviitaleaceae bacterium | reverse complement strand
AGAAATCATAGTCGCCAAGATAGACATTGTTTTTAAGGGCTAAGTCGATAGATTCGTTAACTAGGTTGCGGGATCCGGTGGTAGAATTGGCTGGACCGCGGCGGAAACTTGGCGGGAAGTCGCCAAATGTGTTGTAACTTGGGCTGTATTCAAACTCGAAGCCATTTAATGTAAAAGGACCGAAGGCATCAAGATCTATCGCCCATTTGCCATAGGAATTCTCACGCCAATATTCGTCGATGCTGCGGTAATGGTTGAGAGCCTGATTTTTGTTAAGGAAATCTGCTAACCACTGAGGATATTCTTGCTTATCCACACGGAGGATCGGATTTTTGGTTATTGTTTTTTCATATTGTCCATTCACAAAGCGGAAATAGCCAAGCAAATCGCTATTCAGAGGTTGGGTTGAGACGAATTTTCTGTCCCAGTAGTCTACGAGGACAACAGCCCCTTTGATTTTCTCTCCGGGCAAATTTCTCTGCATGTTTACAAGGCCTTCTTCGTTCAGGTCTTTCATCCAGTCGATGGCTGGGTTGGGTTTGAGCTCATTCCAAAGCATATCCTCTTGTTTTTTCCAACTCTGTGGGTCAAGCGGATCAGGAACGGCTTCAAGTCCCTCCGAAATTTCGATTTTGGTTTCATCGGCGAAAACCATAACAGTTGATACGGTGAAAGCAGAAACACTCATGCAAAGTGCCATAAACCCACTAACAACCGCCGTGAATGCACGTTTCTTTAACATTTAAAAACCCCTCCCTTTATGCTTGCGACTGCATTACAGATACATCGTAACTAAGCATCTGTCACAGTCTCTCAAAATGCTACTTGCAAGTAACGAAATTGTCGATGTTGCTTATAAATTGATAGCCCCCTTCCGTAATATGCAACAAAAATAATTTAATCACCTGCAATAGTATTGTAACAATTTTTAAATAAATGTCAACTGTGTAGACTAAATTAATAAATATTTTTTGCTGAAGAAAGTTATTGTGTGAAATTTATAATAAAATGCTGATTTGTGGGGAATAAAGTAGGAACATGAAATATCTCCTTGGAAGATGTGTTAACACGTGACAGATATAGCACATGCCATAAAAATTTTTTATACCATTGAGCAGATTCTCTCAATTATAAATTTAGGGTAAATCTATTTCGGACCTAGTTGTATGAAAAATCTGTTAATTCCTTTGACTTGAAAGTATTGTCGGCACCTAATTAAATATATTTACTAACTGAAAGTCGATTAGTAAATATATATCCCTAACTTTGTAGCGTAGACAAAATCATTGTAGAATTTGCTTATAAATGCTTGACATTTGATTATGTTATTTGTATAATATCCTTATTATAGCATACGGTGGACTGGCTGATGCTGTAGTATTTTATTTGCAGTTACAAAAAGATAAGGGGGAAGATTTTATGAAGTTTGAAAAACGCTTATTTAAGGTAGTCACTAGCGCTTTTTTAACGCTGAGTATGGCTATCGCACCACTGACAACTGGTTTGGCAAGTGTAACAGCGTATGCGGCTCCTGATAACGGAGAGGTTGGGTTGGAATCAGTCCCGCCGCCAGTTGACCCTCAGAGTTGGCAGCTTCAAAGGGATATGGACTGGAACGATTATAAGCCAAATCCTGTAGTTGACTGGATGAAAGAGTTGAACCCTGAAGGTCTTGTAAATCCGAAAGCAGCCGGAAGCAAGGACAGAATCAAAGGCGGTTTGGTTCTCGTTGAATACTTAGACAGAAAGTTTATAAGTTCTGGTCCAGTGGGCAGCGACCCCCTTGGATATTATTTGTTTGGCGAAGACAAAATTACTAAAAATCCTGTAATAAGTGTACCTAGGGAAAATTTGGCTCAGTGGTGGGCTGATTTCCTTAATAAGCCTCAAGATGTTAACAATAATCTTACCATAGACGAATTTTGGCGTGAGAATTCCTATGGTAAATGGGCAGTGGATTTAGACCCTCAGGGTCCATATACAATACCTTACTTTGAGTTTGAAACAATGGGTTATGACATGGGTTTCCAAACTCTTGCGGATATTCCGCCATCTTTCCGTCCTGCTACTACAGGGGAAGTCTATAATTTAGATTCTAGAGCTGTTATGGCGGCTGTAGAAGGCGGAGCGCCTTTTAATAATTATGACTTCTTCTTTTTCCTTCATGCTGGTTACGATGAGTCCGGTGTATGGCAGGAATTTGGACAGAACCAGTTTAAAACCAGAGCGGAGATTCCTTATGAATTAGGCCCCGGACCAAGAATGAAACAGGTAGAAAAAATATTTACTGAACAACCTGAACTTCTTGAATTATATGTAAGCAGATATATGAGCCGTACAGGAATTGGTAAAACTACATTTACTGATAATCTTAAAAAGTATAATCAATATCTTGCCGATTCAGAAGCTAAGACAAAATATGCGGATTTGCTGAAATATGACGGCGTTTCCGGCATATATGGCGAGGCGTCAGCAGCATATAACGCAGCATTGGCACTTTATACGGCGGCTTGTAATATGCGTGTTGCGACTTGGGCAAAGTATAATCTGGCTTTGACAGCGTTTAACAGGGCAGCAGGTCTGTATAACGCCACTACTGCCACTAACTACAATAGTGGTATTACAAACTATAATACAGCTAAAGCTGCCTATCAAGCAGGATTAACAGGCAGTGCATTAAATGCATATAATGAGGCTTTAGCGGCATATAAAGCAGCTTTGCTCAATTTTGAGAAAGCTATCGGTAATTATAAAAATAATTACCCTGATTTAGTTACTGCTTCAAAAGATTTCAAAACTGTAAGTGAAAAATACTTTACTGACTACGAAAATATCTTGAATACTTATTCTGCTTATCAAGAAGATTATGAGGACTATCTGTCTGGTGACTATCTTGATCTCTTGGATGATTATATGAAAGATTTGGATATTATTGTTGAGGGAGTAAAAACTAATCCTGTAGATAAATGGATAGTTTGCACAACTAAATCTGCATTGGTTGATATTCCGGCTGCTCCATCAGAGCCGAATGCACCAAAACAACCAATTGCAGCAGGAAATTTAACAAGTTCCGCTCTTGATAAATTTGAATTTAAGCTTGCTCAGGAAGACTGGGATTGGGTAAATGGCTATAATGCTCAAACTGCACAGAATACTCGCTATGTTCCATTCACTTCATGGGAAGCGGCTGTAGGCGAATGGTCTCATATGAGCAGCATGGGTCCAACACTTACTGGTGCCGGCAGAACTCTTCAATATTCAACTCAGGGCGAAAACGATGGTATGGCTACATTCGCTCATGAATTTGGTCATGTTGCAGGCTTAGGCGATAACTACGGAAATCCTTGGGTTACTAACTACAGCCCTGACACAGAACCATGGGATCTTATGAGCCGCGGCTCCTTCGCAGGACCTTTTGGCGACCATGCACGTTGGACAGTACCGGGAATCGAAGCAGGTTCTGTACCAGCTCATTTAACACAGGGTGGCAAAACATTAGCTAAATATTTTGATCCTGGCGATCTTAATTCCATAAACGTACAGGATCTTGCAAATAGCACACCTGTAATAACAGAAGTCGTAGCTCGTAACGTTCCGTTGGATACACAATACAACGATTTTGGAGTACCACGCGATCGTTTCTCTAAAGGTATTGAGTTAGTATTCGGCACAGGCAATTTCGCGGATCTTGCAACACTTAAAACAACTGGCTTTACTCAGGCTCGTTTCAGAGCGGCTCGTATAGGTGTTGAAGTAGTACAGCGTACAGGTTATGACTCATATATGCATGATAACGGAGTTTTAATCTCACGTATCTCTTCAGGCGGCAGCCGTCAGATAATCAATCCTCGTCCTTATGATATTGCTATGATTGACTATGAACTGAACGGTGAATACTATGCATATCCGCTCGCACATGCCACTCAGCTTGCAGACGGCGCATTCCACGCTGGTATCTCCTCTACAGACACAGGCTATTACGCAACAGAGTACGGCACTAAGACTGGTGAAAATCCAGCTAAATGGCCAATAGTTAAACCGGGCAGTATCGCACAGTGGGAAGAAAGAGACGGCAGAGAGATAGTTTCCGGCAACACAGTTAACGAATACTATGATGTAGGTAATAAACTCCGCTTCTATATTCTTCAAAAGAATATGAACGAAGGTAAATACGGCGAATTCCTTAGCTATACAATAGGCGTTCTCCGCACAGACGGAAAACCAGTTGACGGCGAAATAATCGTTGAAAAAGGCGAATTATTACCTGCAA
>CAYLSP010000163.1:0-4278 GCA_964385935.1 uncultured Defluviitaleaceae bacterium | reverse complement strand
AGCGTCTACGTCAAGAGCCCAGAATTCAGCCTCGCTGATTGGTTTAACGCCTGGGAAGGTAGTGATGTCTTTTGTTTTGTTAAAGTGTTCAACTAAAGCAGGGATGTCAATACCGTTTTCGTTATATACGACTCCGTTGTATTCAGCAACGGCTACAACTTTTGCGCCTAAGTTATGAGCGCCGATACATGTGTAGCTTCCAACGTTTCCGAAGCCCTGAACAGCTATTCTCATTTTAGTAATATCCATGTTGAGAGTTTTTGCAGCATATTTCAATGTGAAGGCAACGCCGAAACCTGTTGCAGATGTTCTTCCCTTTGAGCCGCCAAGTTCAAGCGGTTTTCCTGTTACAACGCCAAGGGAAAGTTTGCCTGTAAGTTTGCAATATTCGTCAACCATCCAAGCCATAATCTGAGAGTTTGTATTAACATCAGGGGCAGGAATATCAAGCTGTTCACCAATGATCATATGGATAGCGCGTATGTAGCCTCTTGCAAGTCTTTCAAGTTCGTTTACAGAAAGCTCGCTAGGATCTACAGTAATGCCGCCTTTTCCGCCGCCGTATGGTAAACCTGCTAATGTGCATTTTATTGTCATCCAGATGGATAAAGCCATGACTTCGTCTCTAGTAACATTCTGGTGGAATCTGACTCCGCCTTTAGACGGACCCATGGAGCTATTATGGATAGAGCGGTATCCTGTAAAGACGCGTGTCGATCCGTCATCCATTCTAACAGGGATCGTTACTTCAAGAACTCTTTCAGGTCGTTTTAAAAGATCAAATACTACCGGGTCAAGACCTAATGTGTCACATGCAGCCTTTAACTGCATCTGAGCGCTGATAAATGGATTCAGGTTTTCCTTTGCTTGATTATTTTCGCTCGTAGACATAATATAAACCTCCAAAAGATTAAATTAGCCCTCTAATCCAGATAAAAATATAACATTAATTCGGATAGGGTCAAGTTCATTTTAGCATGTGTAACAGAAAGTTTCAATAAGAATTTCTGCTATTGAGTATAAATTTTTCTTATATCATTCAATGCCTGATTCCAGAATTTTTATAGTCAGTTCAATAGCCGCTTCAACGTCTGAAACCGCGCACATTTCGTTATCAGAGTGAACATTTCTTATAATAATTGATATGCCGCCGGAGGGGACTCCCTCCTTTGTTAAATGGATTGCACCAGAGTCTGTTCCGCCTTTTGAAAGCATTTCTGGCTGGTGTTTTATTCCATTTTCTTTTGCAATTTTTGTTATAAAATTAACAATTGTCGGATGGCATAAAACGGAGGCATCTTTTATTTTTATCCCTGCCCCCGCACCAATTTTCATTGGATATTTCAATGCGTTTGGAGTATCGTGTGAAGGGGCTATGTCAACGGCGATTCCATAGTCCGGGTCAATTGAATAAGCGGAGGTTTTCGCGCCCCTTAATCCGACTTCCTCCTGAACAGTGAAAACAAAATAGGTTTCGAATTTTGTATTTTTTAACCGTTTTAATGCTTCAATCAGAATAAAACAGCCGATTCTATCGTCTAAATAAGGTGTCATTATAATATTTTCGTTCATGTAAGTTGAACCGGCATAAACGCAGACATCTCCAATGGAGACAACTTTTTCAGCTTCTTCTTTATTTTTCGCCCCAATGTCAATATAGAGCTTTTCCATAGAAAAGTCCTTTTTCATGTCCTCCACGCGCTCACAGGCAATAACCCCAACAGTTCCGTTTAAAAATTTTACGCGTCTATTAAATAAATTGTATTCGCTGATTCCACCCAAAATAGTAAAACGCAGAAAACCCTCGTCATCAATATGAGTTATCATAAATCCTATTTGATCCATATGAGCCGCCAGCATCATTTTTTTGCCTGGCCCCTTTTTCCTTACAATAAGATTCCCGAGAGCGTCTGTTGTACATTCGTCGGCATAATCTTTCACTTCGTTTAATATAAATTCTCTTATGCTTTCCTCATGACCTGACGGTGAAATTACCTGACATATATTACTCAATAAATTTTTATCCATTATTGTCCTCCTGATTTTAAAGGATTTTCCCTTCATTATAAGACGTTGTAAAAGCCTTTAAAAGCTTTAAAGCGTTATCAAAATCCCGTTTATCCATAACAGATACAGGGGAGTGAATATATCTGCACGGCACAGCTAGTCCGATTACTGGTGTTCCGGAATGTGCAAGGTGTAAATTCCCCCCGTCTGTCCCACCCACCGAGGTTCTTCTGTATTGGAAAGGAATATTATTTTCTTCTGCCACGGATACGAGAGCTTCAATATATTTCTTCTGATATATAGAAACTTTGTCCATAAGAGAAATTGATGGGCCTTTTCCCAAAATATTAACGGTTTTAAAGTCTTCAACCCAAGCCGTATCGGCACAGACAGTCCCCTCAACATTTATATACAAATCGCAGTGAACTCCATAAGCGGCGGCGGCAGAACCTCTGCACCCAACCTCCTCCTGTGTGTTAAAAATGGCGGTCATTTTATAGGGATAATCAGATTTCAGAAGTTCAATAAGTATAGCACAGCCAACTCGGTCGTCCAACGCCTTTGCTTTTATTTTATATTCGCCGAATTCTTCAAAACTGCTCTCAAAGGCCACAAAATCGCCGGGGGAAACAAGCTTTTCTGCTTCTTCCTTAGATTTTGCCCCTATGTCAACATATAAATCATCTATTTTTACAGCGTTTTTGGATTCTTCCTTTTCCTGCAAATGAATGGGCTTTGTCCCGATAACTCCCGGAACCCTGTTAGTCCCGACTGTAACGGTTTTTGCCGGTAAAACCCTTAAATCCACGCCCCAAGAAGAAAATTTCATAAGACCTGATGCGTCAATGGACTTTACAATAAGTCCAACTTCGTCCATATGTGCTGAAAAACCCAGATGCCGACCTGGTTTATCGGCATTTTTAACGGCTATAACAGAACCAAGCCTGTCGGTGGTCAGGCTATCAACATGACCTTTAAGCTCTTCTTTAATAATCTCCCGAACCTCTTTTTCCCAGCCCGGAAGCCCGTTTGCCTCCGTCAGTCTCTTTATAAGCATAGACTCTCCTCCATATCCCGGGAACTTAAATAAATCACAAATGAGGACAGAAGTCTCCCCGTTTCTTTTATATCCTTCAAATCCATGGTTTCAACTGATGTGTGCATGTATTTCAAGGGAATGGACAAAATCCCGGTACAAACCCCGCCACGGCTTATTTGCATGAGGGAAGCGTCCGTGCCTGAACTAAATGGCAGAACTTCAATTTGCATTTTTACGTTATTTTCCCTTGCGGCTGATTTTAAATGTTCAAGAACCCGCGGGTGAACGTTTGGGCCAACACCAACTCCGGGGCCTTCTCCAAGCTTTATGGTTCTATCCTCTGAAAGCTCAGGAGTTTTTCCGAAGCCAACATCAACAGCTATTGCGATATCGGGTTTTATGCCAAAAGCCGCTGTCTTTGCGCCACGGCAGCCAACTTCTTCCTGAACGCTTCCAACATAATATATATCCAAATCAGTATTATAATCTTTCAAATTTTTCATGCAATCCAAAAGCGCCGCAAGCCCGGCTCGGTCGTCAAAAGCCTTTCCAGTGGCGTAGTCGTTTTTTAGAAGTTTTGGCTCTCTCTTTATCGTCATTATGTCGCCTATTGAAACGATTTCTTTAATCCTTTCATAGCTATAGCCAGTATCAACAGCCATGTCCTCGATTTTATAGGATTTTTTTATGTCAAGAGGATTAATTAAATGAGGAGGCTTAACACCGATAACCCCTAATAAATCCCCATGATTTTTTGTATGAACAAGAACCTCCTGACTTACTAATGCTCTTTGGTCAAAGCCCCCGAGGGTGTCAAAAAGAATAAAACCGCCCTTTTCAAAATCCCTAACCATTAATCCAATTTCATCCATATGGGCAGCAAACATTATTTTATATTTTCCGTTTCCCTTTTTATGGGCTATTACATTTCCTAAATTATCAACTCTAACGTCGTCGCAATATTTCTTAAATTCCCTGACGCAAATTGAAGCTATAGCGGCTTCATACCCGCTTGCTCCCGGCGTCCGTGACAATTCAAACAGAAAATCCTTTGTTTCCAAATAAACACCTCCGGCTATAAGCATTTCATATTTTTAATATAAGTAAAATTAAATTTGTTTATTTGATTTTTATAAAATATAGTGTATAATAGTATTGTTATAACATAGCCGGAAACTATTAGCAAGAATTTGCTGATAATTTATGTCGGCAATTAAAGCTATGCATATTCC
>CAYLSP010000162.1:0-4296 GCA_964385935.1 uncultured Defluviitaleaceae bacterium | reverse complement strand
ATACAGGCCGCAAACCAGCTCCAAGGTTCTGGCATGGACTTATTTAAAATGGGTATTGAGGGAATTTTGCCAATTGACTTATGGCTTGAAGAAGTTCTGCCCGAAGGCGCAACTATCGGCTTTGACGGAAAATGCATGTCCGTTGCACAGCTTAGGGATTTTGAAAAAACATTCAGACGCAAAAAATTCGTTATCGAGCCAACGTATGACTTAATTGCAGAAATCTGGGACGACCGCCCTGAATTCCCCTGTGCCCCCGTTTTTGACCATGACGTGAAGTTCGCCGGAAAATCACGCACAGAAAAGTTTGATGAAATCAGGGCTCAACTCAAGAAAAAAGGCGCTTCCGCTTATATAATTGCTTCTCTTGACGATATCGCGTGGATGTTTAACATCAGAGGCGATGACGTTATGAACACTCCTGTTACTTATGCCTATGCTTTCATCGACCAAGATGATGTTGTTCTTTTCATTCATGAAAAGAAATTACCTGATGATTTAAAAGAAGCTCTTAAAAACGACGGCGTTACTGTTTCAGATTATGATGAAGTTTATAACTTCTTAGGGAAATATGATAAAAACGGTGCAATCTATTTAGACCCTGACAGAATAAGTGTAGCTCTTAAAAACCCAATCGCCGAAAAAGAAATCATTGAAGGATATGAAATAACATCTACTCTTAAAGCAATTAAAAACCCTATTGAAATCGCTAACATGGAAAACAGCCAGATAAGAGACGGCGTTGCTATGGTTAAGTTTATGAAATGGATTAAAGAAACCTGCTGGGAAGAGGGTATTGAATTAGAAGAAGCTGATATAGCCGATAAACTTATTGAATTACGTTCTGAAGGCGAAAATTATCACAGCGAGAGCTTTACCGCCATTGCCGGGTATAACGAAAATGCCGCTATGATGCACTATAATGCTGTAAAAGGCACAAGCGCGAAATTAAAGCGTGAAGGCTCTCTTCTCGTTGACAGCGGCGGACAATATTTTGACGGAACTACCGACATTACAAGAACTTTTGTCTTAGGCCCTGTTAAAGACGGCTATAAAAAAGATTTTACAACCGTTGTTCGCTCTCATATCGGTCTTGCCAGAGCAAGATGGCTCTATGGCTCAACTGGTCTTAACCTTGATATATTGGCAAGAGGAGTTATGTGGGACGAAGGAATTGACTATAAGTGTGGAACAGGTCACGGCTTAGGATATTTCCTTTCCGTCCATGAAGGTCCGCAAAAAATTATTCAGAACTTCAAAGTTAATGCTCCTTTTGAAGAGGGCATGATAGTTACAAACGAACCGGGAATCTATAAAGAAAATGTTTGGGGCATCAGAATCGAGAACACCGTTGTCGTTGAAAAGGATATTGTAAATGAAAACGGAACATTCATGAAGTTCAAGACAATTTCCTATTGCCCAATCGACCTTGACGGCATTGATGTTGAATGTTTAAAATGCTGTGAAAAAGAATGGCTTAACGATTATCACCAGATGGTCTTTGAAAAACTTGCTCCTCATCTCGACGCTGAACATGTTGAATATCTTAAAAAATATACAGCAAAAATTTAGAGTATAAACGAGGGATAACTATGTTAAAAAAATTATTATTAGCTAGCGTCAGTGTCATTTTAGCTTTTGGCGTAGCCTCATGTAAGGGTGAAGCGTCAAATCCGGGCGAATCACCACAGCCGTCGGAAACAGAAACAAAAAAGGATGAGGATCTCTACACTGCAAACGAAGAGTTTGCCGATTCTCAGTACGAACAATTAAAGCCGCCTCAGCCCGGCGAAGAAATCGTCGTTATTTCAACCAGCATGGGTGACATTAAAGTTAGGCTTTTCCCTGAGCTTGCGCCTAAGGCTGTTGAAAACTTTAAAGGACTTGCCAATAAAAAATACTATGAAAACTCCATTTTTCATAGAGTTATAAAAGGCTTTGTTATTCAGGGCGGCGATCCGCTGAAAAACGGAACAGGCGGCGAGAGTATTTGGGGCGGGAAGTTTGAGGTTGAAATCACGCCCGAACTCCACCATATAAGAGGCGCGTTAGCCATGGCAAGAGCCCAGTCAAAGGATTCTCAGGGCAGTCAGTTCTATATTGTCCAAAATGACAATATCTCCGACAAGGCTACAAGAGACGGACTTCAAGAGCTCCTTGATACTCAGGAAGAAATTTACTATGAAGATGAAGAACAGACTTTAAGAATCAAGGATGTTATGCCCAAGGAATTTGTTGAATCATATTTAAAGAACGGCGGAACTTATAGCCTTGACTTTCAGTATACTGTGTTCGGTCAGGTCTTTAGCGGGATGAGCGTTGTTGACGCTATTGCGGATCTTGAAACCGTTTCTGAAAAGCCTGTTGAGGACGTAGTAATACTGAGTGTTACTGTTGAGAAATATGAATAGTGTAAATTAAATGAGGTAATTAATTTTGCGTATCAATACCCGCTTTAAAAAATTTCTGTCTTATTACAAACCTTTTAAATGGCTTCTTATTAAAGACTTAATTTGCGCCGCTATCGCCTCTGTGTCGGTTCTGGTTTATCCGATTCTTGTCAGAACTATTACACAGGAGGCGATATCAGACGCAGGAATTAATTCTAATAAGCTTATTGCCATAGCTGCGGCCTTTATAGTGCTAATGGTTGTTGAATATTTCAGCAACTATTATATAGCCTATAAGGGTCACGTTATGGGCGCTAAAATGGAATTTAACATGAGAAACGACCTGTTTTCACATTTTCAAAAGCTTTCTTTCAAGTATTATGACAATCAGAAAACAGGTCAGCTCATGTCGAGAATCACAAACGACTTAAATGATGTTACAGAACTTTCACATCACGGCCCTGAGGAAGTTATTATTTCAGGCATTAAAATAATCGGTGCTTTTATTATTCTTTTAAACGTCAATTGGATTTTAACTCTTTTAATTTTTGCTGTTCTGCCCTTTATGACTTATTTTTCCGTTCATTATAACAAACAAATGAAGGCTACTTTTAAGAAAAACCGCGAGAAAATCGCAATAATAAATGCTCAGATCGAGGACAGTCTTTCTGGAATCAGAGTGGTTAAATCCTTTGCCAACGAAGATATCGAATTTAATAAATTCAACGAAGGTAATCATAATTTCGTTTTAAGCAAGGCAAACAGCTTTAAATTTATGGGGCGCTTCCATAGCGGCCTTTCGGCTTTTATATCCTTCATTAACATTTTCGTTGTGGTCGTGGGCGCTATATTAATTGACAGGCATGTTTTCGGCGTTTCTGAACTGCTGATGTTTATGCTTTATATTAATATGTTGATTGAGCCAATACGGCGTTTTATGAACTTTACTGAACAGTTTCAAAACGGCGCAACGGGCTTTGAACGATTTCAGGAAATTATGGAAATTGACCCTGATATCGCTGATAGCCCAA
Source organism: uncultured Defluviitaleaceae bacterium (assembly GCA_964385935.1). Classification (GTDB taxonomy): domain Bacteria; phylum Bacillota; class Clostridia; order Lachnospirales; family WRAX01; genus CAYLSP01. The sequence continues at coordinate 875 of CAYLSP010000162.1, read as the reverse complement.
ATGCCGTTGAAATTAAAAATGTCAAGGGCGGCATAGAATTTAAAAATGTGACATTTACTTATGGGGAGGACAGTGGAAATGTGCTTGAAAACCTTAATTTAAAGGCTGATCCCGGCGATTATATCGCCCTTGTGGGGCCGTCAGGCGCGGGAAAAACCACTCTTTGTAGTTTAATCCCCCGCTTTTACGAGACTTCCTCAGGTCAGATTCTTTTGGATGGGCAGGATATAAAGAGCGTTACGCTCAGTTCTCTTAGAAGAAGCATAGGTATCGTGCAGCAGGACGTATATCTTTTTACAGGTACTATTAGCGATAATATTCGCTACGGAAAACCTGATTGCACTGATGCGGAAATCGTTGAAGCTGCCAAAAATGCCAATGCTCATGATTTTATTATGAGCCTTCCTGATGGCTATGACACCTATGTCGGTCAAAGGGGCGTTAAGTTATCCGGCGGTCAGAAACAGCGCATAAGCATCGCCCGAGTTTTCCTGAAAAATCCCGCAATTCTGATTCTTGACGAAGCCACATCGGCTCTTGATAACGAATCAGAAAAAATCGTTCATGACAGCTTTGATAAACTTTCAAAAAACCGCACCACCTTCGTAATCGCCCACAGACTTTCAACTATTCGTAATGCAAAAAGGATATTGGTGTTAACCGAGGACGGAATCATTGAGGACGGTTCTCATCAACAACTCCTTGAGAAAAACGGCATTTATGCAGGCCTTTATAACATGCAGTTTTCAGAAAGCGTATAGAATTTAGAACCCCTGCAAAGTTTTTGTCACATTTTAATTTCCGCCGTAATAGAAGCGTGCTGTCTTTGCGCGCTTTTTTTGTGCGAAGAATATTAGTGAATACAAATGTATCAA
>CAYLSP010000161.1:0-4301 GCA_964385935.1 uncultured Defluviitaleaceae bacterium | reverse complement strand
GATTTTCTGATTTTTTTTATCTTCAAGTAAACTATTTGCCGTGTTTGTATGTTTATTTATATCCCTTTTTTAGGCCTCAAGCTCCTTAGGTGTCTTAGCAAAAGCGGAGCATACCAGAGAGAAGGCGAGAACAAAAACCAATAAAAGACTTAGAAGTTTTTTGCATGAAAAGACCATTGACAATTCATCCCCCAAATTTAAACATTAAGGTATTTTCTGATTGACGTAATACTTCCAAGAGCGCCGATAACTATCCCGATACCCATAGCAAGAGGGGACAAATAGGGGAAAATATCGAAGCTTGCCTTAAAGTTAATAATAGAGCCTATAAACAAAAGGCTGTTAATCAGAGCCGATACCGCGTTTGAATATAACGCCCAGCAAATAATCACAGGTATGGCGGCACCGCAAATGCCGATAATTATACCTTCAATAATAAAGGGCCAGCGTATGAACCAGTCTGTTGCACCCACGTATTTCATAATCCCGATTTCGTGGCGGCGGCTGTTAACAGTCAGCTTTATTGTATTCATAATAATTATTACGGACAAAAGACCTAAAATGAATATAATTAATATACTAACAATTCTTATGGCGTTGTTGACTGACATAAGACCTTCTACCAATTCAAGGGCGTGGCGAACTTTCGTTACCCCGATTTTTGAGAAATCAGATTTGCTTAGTTCATCTACCACCTGTTTCTGATACTTGCCGGATTCCACGGTAATTAAAAAAGATCTTGGGAAAGGATTGTTTTTTTCGTTAAAGCCGGAAATAATTTCTCTGTTTTCGCCAAGGGATTTTGAAAATTCTTCAAAGGCTTGTTCCTTGTTGACAAAACTGACTTCTGTTACATGTTCAATGCTTAGTATCTTCTCTTTAAGGGTATTAAGACCATCGGAATTAAGTTCATCTGAAATAGAAACAGCCAGTCCGCCGCTTTCTTCAAGCTGAGCCAATATATAATCAACGTTAACGGCCGCGCAAAAGGACAAAACCACAATAAAAATACACGCCGCAACAGTGATTATTGAGGACAGAGTCATAAGTCCGTTTCTGAATAAGCTTTTAAAGGCTTCCTCAATAAAGAACTTAATGCTGTTAAATTTCATCGTCATAACCACCTTTGCCTAAATCTTTTATCATTTTGCCGTTCTTTAAGGTGATTACTCTTTTTTGCATATCATTAACAATGTCCCAGGCATGTGTCGCGATTATGACAGTTGTTCCTCTTTTATTTATATCGTCTAATAAACTCATTATTTCCCATGCTGTGTCGGGGTCGAGATTCCCTGTAGGCTCATCTGCAAGCAGATAGGGCGGCGTATTGACAATGGCGCGAGCGAGAGCGGTTCTCTGCTGTTCCCCACCGGAAAGCTGATGAGGATATGCCTTCATCTTTTTTTGCAGACCAACAAGAGACAAAACAGAGGGAACCTTCCTTCTTATGTCTCTGTAAGAGGCCTCCACAATTTGCATGGAAAAGGCCACGTTCTCATAAACCGTCTTATTTGGAAGGAGACGGAAATCCTGGAAGACCACACCCATTTTGCGCCTTAAATATGGGATTTTTTCTTTCGGTACAAAGGTTACATCATCGCTGTCAATGACTATGCTCCCGGAGGAGGGATCCTCTTCTTTTAACAAAAGCCTTATAAGAGAGGATTTCCCCGAGCCGCTAGGACCAACGAAAAAGACAAATTCGCCGTCCATAACCTTTATATTAATGTTTTCAAGAGCTTTTGTTCCATTATCATTGTATGTTTTTGAAACTGCTATTAGTTCAATCAATAATTACACCTCGTTAGATTATAAAAAGCGGGTATTTCAAACTAAAAGTTAGAACATATAATTGTCTTTATAAGACATGTATTTGCTAACCATCATAGTAATTTTAAACGTAATCGCATCGTCAAAGTTCCTTAAATCAAGGCCTGTTGCTCTTTGAAGCTTGTCAAGACGGTAAACAAGGGTGTTTCTGTGAATATAAAGCTGACGGCTTGTTTCTGATACGTTTAAGTTGTTTTCAAAAAATTTACTAACGGTTATGAGGGTTTCAGCGTCAAACTGGTCTATTGACCCGCCGTGTAAAACCTCGTTCATAAACATCTTGCAAAGGGGGCTTGGGAGCTGGTAAATTAACCGTCCAATACCCAGTTTTTCATAATTGACAACGGTTTTATCGGCCTCGAAAATCTTGCCGACTTCCATTGCCATTTTCGCTTCTTTATAAGAGGCCGAAACATTTTTCAAATCCGTTACAACCGTTCCAATAGCCACATAAATCCGGCTCATGGCCTCAGTTGAAAGGGTATCTGAAAGAGTGTGAGCTATTTTTTCAATTTCCTCAACACCGTCTTTTTCTTTGAGCTCTTTAACAAGTATTATGCTGTTTTCGTCCACGGCTGTAACAAAGTCTTTGACCTTTGTGGGGAAAATACTTCTTACGATTTCGACGGCGTTCATGTCCTTATCGATTTCAGTTTCAATTAGATAAACCACGCGACGGACATTGTTTTCAATACGGAGTTTCTTCGCTCTGCTATAAATGTCAACTAAGAGCAAGTTGTCCAGAAGAAGGTTTTTTATAAAATTGTCTTTATCAAAACGTTCTTTATAGGCAGTTAAAAGGCTTTGAATATGAAAAGCGGCAATTTTTCCAATTCTATAGGTTTCTTCGTCCTCGCCATTAATAATAACCACATATTCAGCCACACCGTTATCGAATACTTTAAAATATTGATAGCCCTGAATGAGCTGACTCTCGGCCTGAGATGAAATGAAAGTCAGAGATGCACCAATCTGCTTGTTTATCATATCATTCTCTGTAGAAGCGACGACTTTCCCTTCTCTCTCCAGAATACTCATTTCGCGTCTAGTGATATTTTTTAATCCGTCTATTGTGCTTTGCAAAATCTGGCTCAAAAGCAAACTAATCACTCCTTAAAAAAAATTAGGAAATATTGCAATAATAATTAAATTACAATTTCCTACTTTTATAGTTTATAACATAATTGCATAAAATGAAAGGGGTATTGCAAAAGAATTTGTAAAATTATTGTGAATAATTTACGAAAATAGTATCAAACAGCCATTTTTAAGGAAGAATCTGGAAGTTTGACAAAATGTCCCACCCAACTTTGATTAAAAGAAGGATTATTACCACTACCAAAATCGGTCTGATTACCTTCATGCCCCGTTTAAGAGCGAGTCCTGAACCAATATAATTTCCAAATATTCCACAAACGGCTGCCGGAATGGCCAAAAAGAACAGAACCTTGCCGCCAATTAAAAAAGTTATTAAAGAAGCGAAATTAGAGGACCAGTTTATTATTTTCGCGTTGCCGCATGAGGTTAAAATATCGAGACCAATAACAGTATTGAAAATCACGATTAGAAACGTTCCTGTTCCGGGACCGAAAAAGCCGTCATAAGCCCCGATAATAAGCCCCGATAAACCGGCAAGAATGAGCATCTTACTTTCGGGCAGGGGGATTTCAAAGCCGTCCTCTTTAAAATTTTTGCTCCTTAGTATGAAAACAGCGGCAATCGGTAAAAACACAATTAAAAAATATCTTAAAATCATGTCGTCTGAAATAAGAGCCAACTTTGTTCCTAAAAAAGAACCCAAAAGCGCGGCGGGAACTGAAACAAGGGCGGCTTTAAATTTTATCTTGCCGTTTTTAATAAATCTTGCCGTTGAAACGGATGTTCCGCAAAAGGACGCAAATTTATTGGTTGCGAGGGCCATATGTGGAGAAACACCGGCGGCATAATAGGCGGGAAGACTAATAATTCCGCCACCTCCTGCAATAGAATCCACAAGACCGGCGAAAAAAACAAGGGGACAAACTATTAAAAGCTGAATTAAGGGCTCCAAAACAATCCCTCCGGGAATTAAATATTATGTCACTTGTTGACATGATACCAAACATATATATAATAATACACATCATCAGTAAAAAGCAATAAAAACTATAACCTTCGAGGCAAATTATGAGATTCTATTTTGATAAACAAATGATAAGGAAAATGGCATCCAGCCCTGACGTTTACAGACGGGGGCTTTCCTATTTTGAAGATAAACGGGTTTTAAAGATAGATATAATGGAAGAAGAGCATGTGATCACTTCGGTGGTGAAAGGAAGTTCTAAGGATTATCGCTGTCTTGCAAGATTTTCAAAATTTGGCGAGCTTTTGGACTATTCCTGCACCTGTGAAGCCCACTTCATGTGGAAAGGTGCCTGTAAGCACTCCATCGCCTTTTTCACAAGCCTTTATGAGTATCAGGTTAAATATGC
>CAYLSP010000160.1:0-4317 GCA_964385935.1 uncultured Defluviitaleaceae bacterium | reverse complement strand
CAAGCAGAATGAGGTCCTCAATTTTTTCTGCCTTTTCAATCATTTCTAAAAGCCGGTTTTCTTCGGCTTTTTTCGCACTGACCCTTGTTTCAGTGTCCCTGTATTCAGCAGTGGCATTTTCTGAGGAGCTGCTTTGTGAAAGAACATTACAGTTTGTCGTTATATCCTGTTTCAGTCCGTCATAATGTTCGGAAGGAACCCTTAAAGTATATTTGCCCATTTTTAGATTTTTGTCATTGTCGTAAATATATACCTCAGAAGATTCAATATAACCACCATAGTTAGCCAACAACTCGTTAACCGTTTTGTCAAACCCATCAAAGTCTCTTGTCTCAGCTCTGATTTCAGCAATTTTTATGATTTTTTGATCCTCTGTAAGAGTAAACCCCGCGCCGCCCTCATCAAATTTCTCTGCGGTATCAGCGTATGCATCCCCTGCAGCAGCCTCACTTTCATAATAATCAAAACTGTTTTTACGCATTATCTGAAGTTCTGGTTCTGGGATGGGATAGGGTTCAGTATTAGGGTATGGCGTTCCCCCACCGCATGAAGCCATAAAAAAGGATGTTAGAAGCAGCATAACCACAATAATTTTGTTACTGACGGATTTCATTTGATACCTCCTCACTTATTTTTTCGCCGCTTTTTTCTATTAATTATAATAATAACAAAAATAATAGCACCCACAAAAACCGCCGGTATTATTAACCCTGACGCAACTACGATAAGGGATTCAAACGCCCCTGAGACAAGGTTAACAGAATAAATAAAGGCGTTTTTCATCTCAGTTCCTAATGATTCGTCGTTCTCAATTTCAATGGTGCTTGGCTTTTCCGTCAAGTCAATATATATAAAGGAGTTCTCTGCCTGTTTGTTCCAACTGTTTAATGAAGAATTTAAATCATCAATTTCATATATAACAATATTAATTCTTTCATCCACCAAATTCATGTCAGACACGGTTTCTGTTTTTTCCATAAGCCCTAGAAGCCTGTTAAATTCGGTTTGTTTCGCTGAAAGTTTTGCGCCTTCGTCAACAACATTAAAATATACACTAACCTCTTCCACATTTGACCAGGTTGTGTCGCCCAGAGATTTTACCTGCTCTACAGCAAAACTAAACTGGTCTTTTGGGACTTCTTTCGTAAAGGAAGCTGTTCTGATTTCTCCTAATACTTTAGTTTCTTCGCTAAGGGTTTCTCCAACAGAATCAATAACTGTCTCGGCATAATCGTAGTCCTCTGCCGTGATGTGTATAAACGCGTTTTTCACTGTCAAATCAGTAGAGATTCCTACACTTCTGCTGTCTTTTTTATAAGCTTCATCTGTTGACATCTGAAACTGAACAGAAGGAGCCGCATATGCTTCAATCTGAGCAACACCTGCACCTGAGTCCTGAATACCATTTTCTTCGTAATTGTAATCCTTACTTAATTTCAGGTATGGAGCTTCCTGTTCGACTGCTTGATTTTTAGAATCTTTCAAGCCGGTCAAATGTGAAACGCCTGTAACCACTCCTGAAAGAATGATAAACCCGCCTAAAAACACTGCGGCAAGGGAGGCAAGTTTTCGATAGTTATATCTTTGTTTTTTGTAGGTTTTTGTTTCTGCTTCAAGTGATTTCATAAACGTCTCATGAAATCCGTATGGCAAGTCTATTTCTGGAATGTCTTCAAGAGTTGATATCATTAATACTGAGTTTTCATAAGAAGTTCGGCAGTTTTCACATGACTTCAAATGGTTTTCAAAATCGAGTTTTTCTGTATCAGACATATCTCCGTCAATATAATTAAATATTTTATCTTCATTAGGACAATTTTCCAAACTAACGCCTCCTTTCATTTTTTTAGACGTATTCCGGCTGATTTTTGTTCCAGCAGGATTGATTTAAGAGAGTTTCTTGCTCTTGAAATGCGGGACTTCACGGTCCCTATAGAAATATTTTGCATATCGGCAATTTCCTGATAGCTAAGCCCATTTATATCCCTAAGAACTACAGCCTCCCGATATTCATCTGAGAGGCTGTTTATGGCTCTAGAGATATATTCCATATCCTCTTTGCAAAGCAGAGCCTCCTGGGGATCAGGCTCGTTGGAAGGGGTTTCTCTTTTCATATTCCCATCTTCCGATTCATAAATAAAGTCCAGAGATTCAGTGTTTTTATTTTTACGTTTTCTAAGTTCGTCAAGACATGTGTTTGTTGTAATTGTGCAAGCCCATGCTTTAAACGCTCTTATTTCAACGCATTTCCCAATATTTTTATATATTTTTATGAGCGCTTCCTGAGCCATATCAAGGGCATCCTCCCTGTTGCCCATCATTCTGAAAGCTACGTTATATATAAGCTTCTCATAGGCTATTATAAACGATTCAAAAGCGACAGGGTCGCCTCTTCCCGCTTGTTCTAAAAGCTTTTGTAAAGCGGTGTTATCCATTTTCCCCCTCCATCTACTATAGAATGGTTGCGATATTTTATTTTTTATTTTTCGACTTATATTCCGCTGTAGTGACACCTTCCATTAACTTAAACACGCTTTTGAAATGCTTAGCGTCATCATATCCAACATTTAATGCTATAATTTCGTCAGGCAGTTCTGTTTCCATTAAGAGCCTCTTTGCGTGAGAAAGCCGTACTGAAACGGCATAATCAAAAACAGACATGCGTTCCTTATTCACAAACAAATTGTTGAGGAATTCAGGAGTGGATTTTGAATAGACGGCTATCTTCATAACAGAAATATTTTTGTAATAGTTCTCATTAATATATTCCTTTGCCGCTTCATAGATTTTGTCATTATTTTTGTCCCTTTGATTAATCATAAAGTTACAGAAATGCCGCAATGAGACAGAAAGGTAATCACAGGCTTCGTCAGGAGTTTTCAGAGCAAAGACCTCTGCTGAGGGAAACATAGAATTTATTGCATTTCCTGTGTCAATTCCTTGTTCTGAGACATAGCGGCTTATAGATATTACAATGTCTGTAATAATTTTCGGAATAAGGCTTTGCGGCAATTTTCCGCAGGCTTTAAGAGAGTCGAACAGCGCCCTTATAAGCATGACACAATATTCATATTCACCAGAAACAGCCGCATACACAAGGGTCTGCTCCTTCTCCACTGGATATCTATAAGTTATTGTATTATTTGGCTCAACAAAAGAAAAGGGGATAATAGTATTATAACCCATGTAATAGCGGTACATAAGAGCCGCCTCGGATTCTTTTCTTGATATTCCTATTTCATTAAGGCTTCCATAACTGTTTCCGATACCAACTGTGGTGGGTATTCTCAGCTTTCGCATTACCTCTGTTTTTATTTCATCGGAGAAAGAAATGAGTTCCGTAAGGCTCATTGAAGAGCCTGTTATGACTGAAATGGAGTTAAAATTATTAATGTGTGCTATCATGTTTCCGGCAGTTCCCATTCTTGCTCCAACTTCATAAGCAATTTTATAAAGCTGAAAAGACAGCAGATGTTTTTCCATTTCGTCAAGGGTCAGTATAATTTTTTTAAAGTGGTCGATTCTTATTGTAAATACCGAAAAACTGGGTCTGATGTTTAGATTGAAATAATTAAGACTCATTTTTATTTCGTCGTCCATTAAACAACCGTTTAAAAGATTTGAGATAAAGCGGTCTTTAAAAAAATTTATTTCCTTTTTGTATTCGGCTATTAAATACTCCATTTTATTTTTTTCTTTTTCAAGCTCAATAATTACCTTTTTTGCATCTTTTATGGTACGTTCAAGATCAGAGGCCTTAACAGGCTTATATATAAAATCCAAAAGGCCGTAACTCACAAGCCTTCCGGCGTATTCGTGATCCGAAAAATTCCCATGTAAAATAAATCTTATATCGGGGTATTGTTCATTAAGTTCAAGAACCACCTGATAAGAAGTCGCCCCCCAAAATCTGAAATCACCGATAATAAGATCCGGTGGTTGCTTTTTCAACTCATCTTTGAAAGAGTCTGTATCTGAAACAACATTAACCTGCTTTATATCGGGAAATGTCTTTTTTATAAAATTTCTGAAAAACCTTAAATTCTCGCTATCACTGTCAGCCAAAAGAATCTTCACTATAAATCACCTCTGATATATGTTGACAATACATTCCAAATGTACTTTAATATATATAAAGAAAAAAGGAGGAATGAAATGTCATCTAACACTGGAAAAAATTTAATTAATAATATACACAATTTTATGGAGTGTCAATCACAAAAATCCCTGATTCTTTTATTAAATAATATTGCGTATTTAAAAGATGAAGAAAATTGGAGTCCTATTTATACTAAGTCTCAGGAACTTATTGATATT